>DFWB01000083.1:7639-7885 GCA_002380675.1 Akkermansiaceae bacterium UBA4145 | reverse complement strand
AACAGGATCCAACTTGACCTACATGGTACCCGGCAGGACATTCTACCGCATGCGCTTGTGCCGCTTCATCTCCATCCTCGCCGCCGGACTCATTCTGAGTTCCTGTGGAACCCTGCGGCCAAACTATGGCCCAGCCAACATGGGAGGACCCGAGCAGGAGGAGCGCAGGGAAACCATCAATTCGGAGACAACAGGAGATTTTTACATAGGGCGACGATATCACGTGAACCGGACATGGTGGTGGGG
>DFWB01000083.1:0-7246 GCA_002380675.1 Akkermansiaceae bacterium UBA4145 | reverse complement strand
CTCCGGACAACCTTCCTCAGGACGGCCCCAACGATGCCCGCTACGCCTATGACCACAATTACGAGTATCGCATCTGGGGAAGCTATACGGGAGAAACGGTCTACGAGCCTAACAGCAACCAATTTCTTCCGGAATTTCGCCTAAAGAACTATGAACTCCTGAAAACGAATCCCGGATGGTTATTTCACCCAAACGATCACTACGATCCTCACAGACTCACCCTGCACCCGTAGGAGAAGCACTCACGTGACCGCGACGTCTCTTCCATGATCTGCAGCATTTCGACCTAATACTTTTTCCAGACTGCTGGAACAAAAAATACGAGGATCGCATAGAGCTCCAATCGGCCCATAATCATAAGGAGCGAAAGAAACAACTGCGTGGATGGCTGGAATTGCCCGTAATTATCCGTGGGGCCAACATCACCGTAGCCCGGCCCGATATTTCCAAAGGTCGCTAGCACCGCAGATACCGTCGTGCCGAAATCGATCCCCTGAGAAGTCTCGATTACCGCCACCACCACCATTGAGCCAAGAGACATCAGGGCAAAGATCGCAATAAATAGAACGGTCTGAGCACGAGCCACGTCATCGATCTGGTTGCCATTCACCTTCATCGCCATGATCTGATTGGGGCGAAACGCCTTCACGACTTCCTGCCAAGCAGCCCGAATGAGAAGAATCAATCGGCTAACCTTCAACCCCCCCGAGGTGGATCCTGCACACCCACCAACCAGCATCAGGGCAAGGATGATGAAATAGGTTGCCACGGGCCACTGCTCATAATTTGCCGTCACGTATCCCGTCGTGGAAGCGATTGAAACAATGGTGAAAACGGCACCACGCAGGGCCTCCAGAGCACCCATCCCGCCGCCCATCGTTCCCACCGCCCAGGCCGCCAGAATCCCCATCATTACAAGCAGAAAATACCACCGCACTTCCTCCAGTCGCCGCAACTCCTTCCACCGCCCCGACTTAATTACGACATAGATCAGAAAACTCGTGCTCCCAAGAAACATGAAGATTGCAATCCAGATCTCAATCAGCAACCCGTTCGCAAAATTGGAAAAATAGGCAATGCTCTCATTGTGCGGGCTGAATCCCCCGGTTGCTACCGTCGTAAACGAGTGCGCGACAGCGTCGAACCAGCCGAGCCCAAGCCCCTTCAGACCGAGAAGACAAACTACCGTGAGAGCAACATATACTATCAGAAAATTGAGCGCGGTGTCATGAATCCTCGCCGTACTGGCCTGCTCCGACTGGAAGGAAGACTCGTTCCTGAACAGAAACTTGGCGCCTCCACTTCCGGAGAGGAGCGCCACGAAAAGCACAAGGATTCCCAACCCTCCCAGCCACTGCATGACAGAGCGCCAGAGCAAAATCGCCCGGGGCCATTCGGTTAGATCAGATATCACGGTAGCCCCCGTCGTCGTAAACCCGGACACCGACTCGAAGAGAGCTGCTGCAGGAGAGAGGTTGGGCTCTCCAATCACAAAAGGGATAGCTCCAAGAACTGCACTGAAAACCCAACCCAGCCCAACAATTAAGATCCCCTCCCGGCGCGGAATTCTGTTCGACAGCTTACCTCCGGACAAAATAAGGATCAGCCCCAGCAGGAAACTGACACCTGCCGCAACCAATAAGGGCATCAGCCCCCGGCTCCCAACATCGTGAGGGTCAAGATAGGCAAAGAGACCACAAACAAGCATGGCCACGCTCTCCAAAGTGAAGAGCACTCCAAGAACCCTCGCCATCACTCGGAAATTCATACTTTCTCTCCACGAAATTCCCTCGATCCCTGCGGATTCAACCAAACGCTCTTCATCGATGTCGCTTCAAAAAAGCTCGGTAACGTAGAAGGCTTAACCATACCATTTGGCAACAGACTGGAAGCTTCTTTCCAGAGCTCAGCAGGGTTTGATTCTTCCAACATTCAAGTATTCCGTCTCAATTCCAGAAGATCTGCTCAGTGCAATAGCTTGAGCAATTTCTTGAGAGCCTTCAGCGAAACCATCGCGTAGATATGATCTCCAGCCTCCAAGACATCGTCGGGTCCGGGAACAATGGCTTTCCCTTCTCGAATAAGCCCTACCAGCACTGACCCGGCCGGCCACGGAATGTCACGAACAGTTGATCCTACCACCTTTGCCTTTCTCCCCACATCGGTTCCAATCAACTTCCCGGCCATCCACTTTCGCACGACGTAGTATTTTTCCTCCGTCAGGTGCCGCTCAATGTAGCGTCTCGTAGCCTCCCGGGGGCTGACCGCCGCTACGACGCCGAACTGCCGTCCCCCTGAGCTTATCGCCCGGGCGTAGTCAGCACGATGAATAATCGTCAGGCACTTCTTAGCGCCCAGGTTATTCGCCTGTAGACAGGTCATTACGTTATCTTCGTCACTCGAGCTGGCGGCCACAAAGAAATCTGCTTGCCCTACCTGCTCCTCCTCCAGTGCGGCAAGCTCAGTAGCATCAGCATTAATCACCGTGGTTTTTCCAAGGCGTTCGGTAAGCCGCTTACAGATCTTACCATCTTTTTCGAAGATTCGAACGCGGCAGTGTTCCCAGCTCTGCAACATCTGAGCCAACGCGAACCCATATTCCCCGCCACCAAAGATGACGACCCGCATGGTCTCGGCTTTTTTGCCGCCCTTCTGGAGAATTTCCGCAAGATCTCGAAGCCGCGCACTCTCCCCAGCGATGGTAACTTCATCTCCCTCCTCAATTACCGCCTCACTGTCTGGCACAAAGCCTTCTTCCTTTCGCGTGATCGCCGCCACTCTAGTTCTTGCCGGGAACTTGAGATTATTCAGACTTTTACCGACAGCGTCACTCTTCGCTCCAACTCTCACTTGCTGAACCTCGATCTTACCACCTGCAAGCTCCTCCACCCACAACGAGTCTGGGTTCCGGATAAACTTTGCGAGATCGATCGCAGTAAGCCGCTCGGAGCTGAACAAATCATCGATCCCAAAGTGACCCGCGAGGTCAAACATCGGAAGGTCACGTTGCAACTCCGGATGGATTCGGCACATCACGAGATTCACTCCATGAGCCTTGGCGATGGAAGCACTGACAAGATTCACCGTATTCTTGCTGGTGAGAGCGAGGAAAAGGTCACACTTCGCGATGTTGGCCCGGCCGAGCGCTTCAACGGTGCCGCCGTCAGCACAAATCACCTTCGCGTCGATAACTCGTTCCATCTCCGCTACCAACTGCGGATCCGAGTCAATCACTGTGACGCTGTAGGACTCACGGAGCTTTTCGCCCTGGGTCCCGAGAAGAGCAAGACCCTGCGAAAGCTCTATGGCCAAGTGCCGGCCAATCTCTCCGGCTCCGACGATAATTATGTTCATATGAACAATTTTCTGGCTGGGGTGCATTCTCTCCCCACCTTCGTCGCATGCGAGCAAAATCGATTCAAAAGGAATGTATTCTTTAATAATCAATACTTTACGATGAAATGTATTCGGCCACGGAGTTCTCCAGCCTCACATCTTTGAGGAATCACAAGAGATCCAACCTCGCTGAGCTCCCATGATCAGCGGTCAGTCTTGCCGTCTGAGACGATGTGACCTATTTGTTATTTGTGCGCTTCATATTGAACGTAAACCGCACCTATTTCAGTATTCCTAAAGAATCTAACGCCGCGCTTAACCTGTGAGATCCTCCCTGCCCTTCCGTCTTCTTGTTACCTCTTCCATGCTACCTCTTTTGTTGTCGCTCGCCGGCTACGCGCAGAAAGAGAAAGAAACAGACTCTGCGGCGGCAGGGGCGCAGCCCAAGACAGACCCAACGCTTGAGCAGTATTTCGTCGCGAATGGGGCCTACAATCGCAAGCTCTATCCGGTTGCCATTCAACAATACCAGGCATTTCTAAAAGCTCACCCGGAACACCCCAAGGGGGACCTTGCCAGACGCGGCCTGGCCTTGAGCCACTACGCTTCAAAACAATACAAGGAAGCCAGCGTCCCTCTTTCGACCCTTCTCGCCAAGGAGGTGCTCGACCCCACAATCAGCAGGGAACGCCTTGTGATGATGCAGGGGCAGTGCCTTCTTATCACCAATCAAAAGGAACAATCCAAGGCCCTCTACGTTGCTGAAATTAGCAACCTCAAGACGCCCGCCTATCTCAACGCTGCTCTTGCCTCGATATCCGATGTAAGCTTCAGCGCCGGAGCTTGGGATCAAGTAGTCGAGTGGACCACCAAGCTTCTTGCGGCAAATCCCGATAAAGCCCGTGCAGCTCGTGGTCACTACCAGCAGGGATACGCGCACTATCAGCTCAAAGCACCAGAGCAGGCAATCGAATCACTCTCAAAGATTCAATCTTTGGACGCAGACCCCGTCTGGACAACTCGGGGCCTCTACCTCTCGGGAGATTGCTACAACCAACTGAAGAAATCTGAGGAAGCCATGCAGGCTTTTGAGAAAGCCCTTCCCGGGCTTAAGGGTAAAGATGCCATTGAATGTCGCTATCGACTGGGACTCACAAGATTCGTCCTCAAACAATATGAGAAATCAGCAGAGGATCTATCCGCCTATCTCACTGCTGATTCTAAAGGCCCGCATGCCGACGAAGCACAACTCTATCTCGCTCGGACTCATCTGGAGCAGGGAGACCTCGAGACGGCAGGTGAGCAGCTTGCCTCCTTGATCGCAGGCGAAGGAAAGGTCGCTGCCCGTAGTTCCCTCTGGTATGCCCGAGTATACACCCGGGCTGAACCCGCCGACTACGACCGCGCATCTGCTATTCTTGGCACCGCAACCAAGGCGCACTCAGAGTCTCCCATTATCAATGATTTACGATTTGATTATGCCAACTCCCTCATGGCTCGGACCGAGCCTGATTGGGAAGAAGCCCTCGCTTCTCTGATCCTTCTGAGGGCTGAGGAAGATTTTGGCCAGCAAGGCGAAGTCCTCAACCAGATTTCGGTCTGCCAGCAAAAGCTCGGCAAGAACGAGGAAAGCCTTGCTTCAAACAACAAGTTCTTGGCTGAGCATTCAGAGCACCGACTAGTTGCGGAAGCACGTTTCATGAAGGCAGAGAATCTTTTTCTCCTTGGTAAGCGCGATGAAGCGTCCAAGAGCTACGCCGCATTTCTGGATGCTCATACTGAACACCCCAACCGCTTGGCAGCGACCTTCCGGCAGGCTCAAATCCATCATGCAGAGGGGCGCTGGGCTGAATGTATCGAAACCTCAGCTGCCATTGTGGCCGCCGACCCGAAAGAATCCCTGTATGACCAACTGCCGTTCATGATTGGAGATTCCCTGTTCCGGCAGGAGAAATGGGAGCAGGCCGTTGAACCACTCTCAAAATTTCTCTCCAAGAGAGTGACTACATCCGACGAAGAAACTACCGTGAAGACTGGAGCAAACGTCGATACTGCTCTCATACAGCTGGCGGTTTGCCACGACCGGGGCGAGAGGAAGGAAGCTGCTCTCGCTCAGCTCAGCATCGTTATTAACAACTACCCGGATACAACCAGCCAGTTACCTCTGGCCCTCGCAGAACAGGGCCGACTTGCCTACGAAATCGAAGATCTGACTCTGGCACGCAAAGCCCTTGAACAATTTCGTGAGCTGGACACCTCCGAGAATAAACTCTTCAGCGAGTCCGCTGGAAAACAACGCCCACGTGTGAATTACTACCTTGGTTGGGTCGAAGCCCTTGAGGGCAAACATCCTGCAGCTGCAGCGAGCTTTAAGGCGGTGGTTGACGCCCAAGCCAATCATCCCCTCGCACCCGACGCGGCCCTGCAACATGGGATCGCCCTGTTCAACGCGGGCAGCCTCGAGGAGGCCTCCACCCAGTTCCAAGCGGTCCTCACTGGCTATACCAAGCACCCAAAGCTCGCTCGGGTAGTCTACCATCTCGGCCTCTCCCTCGCCCGACAGAAGCTTTACACCGAGGCAGCCAAGCAGTTTCAGCGTATCAGCGAGGAATTCGCTGAATCAGATTTTGTAGATCATGCACTATATGAGTGGGCTTGGTGCGAGCGGGGCGATAAGCGGCAGGAGGAGGCCGTAAAACTATACCAGGTTCTACTTAAGGATCACTCCGACAGCAGTTTGGCTCCGAAGGTACAGGGTGAACTCGCCGAACTCAACCTGGACAAGGGCGCTCAGGACAAGATCATTGCCGATCTCTCGGCTACGCTTGAGACGGTAGAGGAGACATCTCTTCGTGAAGAGTTACGGTATCAACTTGCCAGCGCCCACTTTAAGAAGGGGGATTACTCGTCTGCAGCCGCGCAATTCATCACCCTCCTTGAGGATTATCCTGAGTCTCGTTTTCTGGCGTCAATGCACTTTCAGGCTGGTGAATCGCAACTTCAGTTACAGCAAGTCGAAAAAGCACAGGCTCAATTCACAGAAGCAGTCGGGATCAAGGGCAGCCCGCAATCTCTCGTTGAATCTATCACGATGCGTCTTGCCGAGACACAGGCTCTTACTGGCCAACACAGCGATGCCGCCACCTCTTACCAGACCTTCCTTGAAAAATTTCCCGAGAGCCGTTGGACCCGCAATGCTCGATTTGGGTTTGCTTTCGCTACCGAGAACGGCGGCGATCCTGCAGCTGCCCTTGTGGAATACGCCAAGATTCTGGACGAACCTAAAACCGATCTCTGGACAGTACGGAGCCGATTTCAAACTGGATCCTGCCAGGCTACCCTCGAAAAAAATAATCAGGCGGTGATCGAATTCGTCAAGGTGGAGATCAGCTATCCGCAATATCCCCAGTGGCAAGCTCAGGCAGTGCTGGAAATTGGAAAAATTCTCCTCGGGCAGGACAAACCAGACCAGGCAAAAGAGCGCTTTCAGGAGGTCCTGTCCCGCTTCGCCAAAGAGGAAGCAGCAGCTGCCGCCAAAGAACTTCTTGAGTCCGCGACAGAGCCTGAGGCCAACTGAGAGGTCAACCCCCTGCCGCGACGAACCCAATGCCGAGCGACTTGCCGCCCGAACCAAGCATCAAGCACAAGCTTGCAAGGGGATTTGCGCGTGCATGCCAGAAAATCGCCCAGGGCACGTCAGAATTTGCCGCTCGGTTTCGAAAAAAGAGTTTAATCCACTCAACACACGAGGACTCCTCAAAGAATCCGCATATTGATCAGGCCGAAACCCCTTTCGCGTCCACTCTTCCTCTCTCTAACAAAGAGATCCTCCAAGCTGAAATAATCCCGGATAACGAACCTCCCGTTGCAGAGCTTCTCGTTGCAGAGCCTCCCGTTGCAGAGCCTCCCG
>DFWB01000200.1:51428-53008 GCA_002380675.1 Akkermansiaceae bacterium UBA4145 | reverse complement strand
GATGGATCCCTTTCTAATGAAGTCGCCTCCTTCGGCCCGGTCAGGGTGGAGCGGGAAAGGGTTCTTCCCCTGCATGACGAGAAGAACATCGAGGCTTTCTTCTCCTGTGCCACCACCTTTTCCAAGCATGCTGTATTTGCCGGAGCTGTGGAGAAACTTGGCTCCATTAGCAACGTATTCGTAAAGCTGCCCCGAGAGGCTATCGAGGTGCTGGTCTTTTTTTGGATACAAGAAATAGGAGGCAAAGGGCGTTCCAGCCTTACGGTTGGCTCCAAGGTAAAGACGCTCCGGAATTTTGTATTTAAGGGCACTTAGGAGTCCAATACGAGAGGTGTCCTCCGGGACCTCGGGGTGAATAGACCTCTGCAGGAACCAGCCGAAGCGCTCAGAGTAGGCGGCTTTAAAGGAGTCTATTCCAGGTGATTTCACCGGATCTCCACCGAAAACACTCTGCGTTGCTGCCCATAGATAATGGCCATTGCGGTAATGTTGGGCGAGCCGATACCAGAAATGGCCGTCCCGTCCGGGGCTTTCAACCCGGTAGTTGCCCAGGTTCCATGGATCACGATAAAGAGCGGCGCGGTCTGAAAACACTGGACTGCCACAGTTGGGTCCCCCCCGGAGACCCCCTCCATGGATGAAGCCCAACACGCGTTTTCCTACTGCGTGAATCAACTCGGACTCCGTTTCGATCCAGCCCATGGACTCGGCGATATCGATCATCCCGTGAAGGAAGATTGGTCCGTAGGGGAAATAGTTCCATTCCGTCCAATCGCCAAAATCAGCGAGATGCTTCCAGATTCGGGCGATCCATGCGCGCGCCTCCTGCGACTGCGGGGCTTCGGGGAAGAGTTTCAAGGCCATCGCAATGCCCCCGGCATTTCCGAAGGAGTGATTATCTGCCGACTGCGAGCCCTTGCTAAAGTCGAGGAAGCGGCGGCTCATACTCTGGTAAACGATCTTCTTGAATCGAGCCTGTTCCTCCGCGGTGAGCATCTTCTGCCGGACGAGTTCCTCGTAGATCCGCATCCGTGCCCCTCCCCCCCAGCCGCCATGGTAGCCTCCACCATGATAATCCCTTTTCAGAACCGCTCCGTCAGGAAGTTTACGCTCTACCTTACTGCCCGGAGCGGTGGTGACAAAGAAGACGAACATGAGCTCTCCCTCTCCTTGTTTCTCAAGTTTGGCATGCCAGTCGAGAATAAGGGCGCGGAACACAGCTTGGAGGATCAATAATTCATTCCGGTCGCGGCGTCCTCCGTCGATGTAGCGCGCACGAAGTCGGTCCCAGACCCACCATCCCCGGGAAAAAGAGTAACTGTTTCTTAGAGATAGTTCCCGGCGAAGAGCTTCGGCCATCGCGGTGATGTTAGGAACTTCCCGGTAGGAGGTCCGTGGATGTCCTGACGATAATTTCACCTCGGCCTCGGTAAGCTGGGCTGCGCCGGCGAGTAATGAATTACCGAAGAGGACAAGAAGGATGAATCCAGCGAATTTCATATGGCCGTACGAGATTGTGAGATGCAGCGAAATTGGGGAACGAAAAACTTGAGGAGAGAGGAGGTGCTTACGGGGTAAAA
>DFWB01000200.1:8662-51123 GCA_002380675.1 Akkermansiaceae bacterium UBA4145 | reverse complement strand
GGTGCTTACGGGGTAAAAGGAGAGTTTGTTTACGACGGATTCGTAATCAGGACTGCTTCGCTTGAGAAAGGCGTCAGGCAATGGTAAGAGAGAATGGAGATGGGCTATGCTGATAGAGAGTATTTCAGGGAGGGTGGCGGACGCCCTCCTAGCCGTCTTGCCGGGGCTCCGGTCGTAAAGTGGCTTCTGATCGTCAATCTGGGAGTGTTCCTCCTAGGACTTTTGCTCGATCTGAGGGGCGCATTTGAAGCAGTGGGCTGCTTTACGGTCGAAAAAGGTATTCTGGGCTTTCAGATCTGGAGGTTCATTACGTTCCAGTTTCTTCATGGAAATTTTGGGCATCTCTTCTTCAATTCCATTGCGATTTATTTTTTTGGCGCATTTGTCGAGCAGCAGCTCCGAAGCCGGGCCTTTCTTGCCTTTTATCTGCTCTGTGGCGGAGCGGGTGCTCTGGGGTATGCTGTTCTTGTTTCCAGCAATTCTTCCTACTCGGATGTTGGCGTGGTGGGAGCATCGGGTGGAATCTTTGGCATTCTGGCTATGGCGGCGCTGATCGCGCCGGATATGCGGGTTCAGCTCCTTTTCCCCCCTGTGACTCTCACTATGCGGCTTCTTGCCATTATCATACTCGCCTGGGGCGTATTCGTGGTTCTTTCCGGAGGGAGGAATGCAGGGGGAGAGGCCGGGCATCTTGGAGGGGCGCTGGCAGGGTTTCTCATGTGGAAAATTCCCATGCTCCGCCAATTTCTTCAGAACCTTGCGCGCTCCCGGGGTGGACCCTCAAGGAAACGAGGAGGCTTTGGAATTCGTATTACCAAAGAGAAAAAAAGCTACACTCGTAAGCTGGGGCCAAGAATCAAGGACCGCGGGGGAGAAGACGTCGACGTTGACCGGATTCTTGATAAGATCAATGATCATGGTCTGCAGTCTCTCACGGAAGAGGAGAGAAAGTTTCTTAGCGATTCAGGTAATAAATAAGCAGCGAGGTAAGTCGCCGGCAGGGAGCGGCCTGTGAGTTGGGGCAATATTTTTTAAGGCTCTCTTTTCGCTCTGGTTTCGCCTTCACTTCCTTTGTGACGGATGAGGAGATGATCAATTGCGCGGTTCCCGGGCGTCAAATGGAGAGGCTGCGGGCCATTATGCATAGGCTGCGGGCTCCGGGGGGGTGCCCATGGGATGCGGAGCAGTCTCATGCTAGTCTCATTTCAAATTTAATCGAAGAAACGTATGAAACTGTCGATGCGATCCGGCGGGAAGACTGGGTGCATCTGGAGGAAGAGCTGGGAGACCTGCTTCTACAAGTGGTGTTTCATGGTGAACTCGCTGAGGAACAAGGGAGATACAACCTTGATGATATCGCAAAGGGGATTTGCGATAAGCTGGTGCGGCGTCATCCGCATGTCTATTCCGATGGCGAAGCCGAGGATACCGGAGCGGTTCTGAACCGGTGGGAAGAGATCAAGCGTGAGGAAAAAGGGGATGAGGCGAAGCCTTATCTTCATGGAGTGGGTAAGGGCCTCCCTGCTGTCCTGCGGGCGGGAAAGCTCCAGAAAAAGGCCGGCAAGGTGGGCTTCGACTGGCCGGACCTTGAGGGGGTTGTGGCTAAAATCGATGAAGAGCTAAAGGAGGTAAAGGATGAGTTGCCTACTAATGGAGAGGAGGCAACGGCTGCTCTCGAGGCCGAAGTGGGAGATTTACTTTTCTCCGTTGTGAACCTGGCCCGCAAACTGGGGGTCGATCCCGAGGTTGCCCTAGAGGGGACGAATGTAAAATTCGAGGACCGGTTCGCGGTGATGGAGAGGGAACTGCTTGCAAGAGGCAACTCGCTTAAGGATGCCAGCCTGGCAGAGATGGAGCGCGGCTGGGCGCGTGCGAAATCGTTGCCGTCCGAGGAATAGGGTCAGAATCCGGGAGATTTTTCCCGGAAGGACTGGATGATCGAGAGCGCGTCTTTTTGGAGCTCTGGGGTGAGGGGCCGGGGAAGAGCGGCCTGCATGAGGATCACGGAATCCTTCGCATCGATGAGGACAAGATAATAGGTAAATCTGACGACCACGCCTTGGGCAGTTGCTTCTACGGGAACCACTCCGAAGATTGCGGGTTTGCCGTCGAAGTTCTCCTGCTTTTGCGATTGGACCTTGGCGCTGAGCTTCAGCCCAGCCTTTTCAAACGCTCTGATTCTTGCCGTGAGGGTCCCCTCAAGGTCAGCCTTCCTCTCTTTCACTACGGGGAGTTGGTAGGTGGAAAAAGAACCTGAGCCGCCCGGGGCATCGAATTGCAATAGAGCAGAGCTTTCTTCCTTTATTGAAGATTTTTTCCATCCGGCGGGAATCTCGACGGAGAAGCGGCCATTCGAAAAAGAGAGCTTACCTGCCTGAAGGGCATTTCCAGAAGTGAGCCAGAGGAGGAGAATCAGCAGAGGAGAAAGGAGTTTGGGGATCACAGTTAAGCGCCTAAGGGTGCGGAGGGGGGAAGGCCAGAATTATTTTGGGTTTTGGGGAAAGCGAGCGAGCCCGATGCAAAACAAAAAACCCCGCGAGTAAACGCGGGGCTTGCATAAAAGGTTGTGGGTTGGGCGAGCGTTACTCGCCTAGCGCGTAACGCACAAACCGACGAATTGACAGGGTATCACCAAGTGACTTTCCCGTCGTCTCAAGGAGTGTTCCTACAGAAACGTCTGGGTCCTTAACGAAAGATTGCTCCAGCAGGCACCGCTCGGCGTAGAATTTGCCAAGTTTTCCCTGGGCGGCCCCGTCGATACGCTCTGCGGGTACTCCGCGGGCTTCCAGCTCCTTCCGGGCAATTTCCTTCTCCGACTCAACGAGTTCGGCGGGAATATCGTCGCGGTTGATCCCTGCAGGAGAAAGTGCGGCAATGTGGAGGGTCAAGTCCTTGACGAGGGCCCGAAAGTCATCGTTTGACGCGGTATCGTCGTTTTCGCACCCCACTTCCAGCATGACCCCGACCTTGCCTCCGAGGTGAATATAGGAGCCGACCAATCCTGATCCCTCCATATCGTAGCGTGTCATCCGGCGGAACTGCAGGTTCTCTCCAAGTTCAATCACCTTGGACTTTACGAAGTCCTCGATACTGCCGTCGGCATGCGGAAGCGCGTGCGCGGCCTCCACATCGGTGGCTCCCGACTCCGCGACGGCGCTGACCAGCTCCGCGACAAATGCCTGAAAGTTGTCGTTCTTGGCTACGAAGTCGGTCTCACAGTTGATCTCTGCAAGGATGCCATGCTTGGCATCCGGTTCAATTTGTGCGGCAACGATGCCTTCCTTCGCGGAGCGATCCGCCTTCTTGGCGGCCTTGATAGCCCCGGCTTCTCGTAGCTTTTTGATGGCAGCCTCGATATCTCCATCAGTTTCCTGTAGTGCTTTCTTGCACTCCATCATGCCTGCATTGGTGCGGTCGCGGAGTTCCTTAACTTGAGAGGCGGTAATAGACATTGGGTGGTAAGCTTGGTGTTGATCGGTTCAGATGAGCCCTTTAAGGGCGGAGCTTGGTACAGCTTCTGCCTGAAAGGGACGCGCTCTAGCCCTTGCTGGCAACTACGATGGAGTCGACAAGGTTCTGCAAGATAATCCGGACTGAGCGGATCGAGTCGTCATTTGCAGGAATGGGGTAATCGATGACGCTGGGGTCCCCATTGGTATCAATGATTCCTACGATGGGAATCTTGAGCCGCCGGGCTTCGGCGACTGCGATGGATTCCTTGGCGGTGTCGACAATTACGACAGCCTGGGGCGGCTTATCCATTTCGCGAATGCCCTGAAGGTTGCGAAGAAGTTTGTTTTTTTCGCGGTTCAGAGCGGCCAGCTCTTTCTTTGACATGGCCTTATACTCCGGGGCCTTCTCGATGCCCTCGAGATATTTCAGACGTTCAACAGATTTCCGGATGGTGGTCAGGTTTGTCAGAGTGCCACCCAGCCACCGGTGGTTGACGTAAAATTGTCCAGCTGCCTGAGCTGCTTCGCTGACTGCCTGCTGAGCCTGCTGTTTACAGCCGACAAAAAGAATCTTTCTCTTCTTGGCGGCCAGCCCGGAGATGAAGTCCGAGGCCTTGTCGAGGCAGCGCACGGTTTCCTCGAGGTTAATGATGTGAATGCCTCCTTTGTCCCTCATCAGGTAGGGGCGCATTCCCGGGTTCCACTTGCGGGTCTGGTGTCCGTAATGGACTCCCGCCTCTACCATTTCCTTTATTAGGTCGTTTATCATTTCGGTGTCTTCCGTTGATTCACAGAAGCTCTTTTGTCAGGAGGCCCGCCGCGTATTGTTCCCCTTCGGCTCTCCATTGTTCTGCGGCGGCGCGAGGAAGGGGCGGGGGAAGTAGGCAATTGAGACCTCCTTGGCAAGGAATTTCCCTTAAATTGTAGTCTTGGGGGCGAGAAAAGGGAATGGCTGCCTCTGGTAAAGGCTCTGTCGGTTTGAATCTCTCAGGTGAAAATGTAGGCTGGTCGCCGTGACAAGTAATGCCAAGGGAGGTAAGGCCCAACGGATAGCGGGATCCCCGCAGGGACGGGGGTCCGCCTATCTTGCCGTTCTCCGGTTGGCCCTGCTGGGTGGAGGAAGCCTTGTGCTGATACTCTCTTCCGTGCTTTTTCTCCGCGAAATGTCGGATCTCGACAAGGGAACGGTTGCAACAACGGGCATTTCGGAAATTGCTTGGGTAGTTTGCTGGCTGGTGGCCCTGCTCCTCGTGGCACTTTACTCGAGTCTGCTGGTCTTGCACAAGGCGCGCTCAGATGGCACGGCCTTTCCTCTCGGGGCTCTCAAAAATATTTTCAGCACTTTTGGTGTCCCCATGGTGATAGGAGGCGGGGTGGGGTTCATGCTGGTGCTCTTGCTCACAGCTGCAATCGGGGCCGCTCTATGGGCTGTCTCCTTCGGAATAGCCCTTCTCGCAACTCGTAGGAGGGCGCCAAGATCAATTGCGCGCCTGGGATGGCTAGTTCTTTCAGTCGGCCTGACAGCTCTTGCCTATGCGTGGAGTGATGGAGCATACCCCCTGCCTCTTGTTGGCGTTCCGGAACATTTGGAGAGCCCAATGCTGGAAGCGAATTTGATCATTGGAGCATGCTTTGGCCTTATTCCGATTTTCTATAGTATTCTTTGTATGAGGGCTTGTGGGAGGTTACGGAAAACAACTGGATAGGGGGGAAGACGCTTTCTTCAGAAGAGAGTCCGGTCTCCGTCTGATGCTTTGTTATGGGACGGGTGATTTGGGGTTAGAGCCGGGAGAGGAGGATCTTGTTTTGGTGACACGCAGTTGCCGTAGTCGAGTTGGTGTTTGGCTTAAATTATGGGCGCAACGAATGGGAGAGCCACTCAACCCACCCGAGGGGGCGTTCTGGGACACAGGTGGGCTGCTCATGATAGTGCTCACGGGGTAGTCGTGGAGGCTGCTTCTCACGATTGTAGCCGCTTTTGCCCGTCATTAGGTTGGCCCAAAATAGGGGATGTTGGGCAAGTCTATGTAAATTCCCTTTGATCCGTTGCTTTAATTGGTTGAGGGTCGGGCACCGTTCCTTTTTTAGCCATGTCGAGATTTTCCGCCTTTCTGTTGCTTCTAGTATTTTCTTCCCCTCTCTCCGGTGAGCCGGAGAAGCTGAGTGCGCTCGACGTTCAGCTTCTTCTAGAGAAGATTAAGACTCTCAAAGAAGGATCTCAAAAGGCTATTGGTGCCCGCTATACTACTGCCCATTCCGCATTTCGATCCGCAATCCAAAGTGACTCCGCGGCATACGCTCTTTTTGTGAATTGCACGGAGAAAGTGAAGTTTGAGGAGGAACAGAAGAGTGGAAGTGAGTTTCGTGATTGGAAGAGGCGCCATAAGGAGCGTTCAGATAGCCCGGCTTTTCGCCGCGCCCTCCGGCATCAATTGAACTGGCTCCTTCTCACGCTCGAGGCCGCCTCTGAGCCCAAGAAGAGGGATGAAATGTGGGTAAAGGCTCTCGATCATATCGATACGGTCCTCAAGGACGCGGAGGACCTGGAGGGTGCGCAGGCGATGCTTCGCCAGAACGTTCTGGGCACCGTCTTCGCCGAGGCCTATTCCGTTGATAATATTGATATTACTGATTGGCCTGGTTCGCCTCTGCAGTTGGAAGCGGTTTATGAGGGGCTGGTCCTGCCTTCTCTGCGCAGCATGAAGACTCTGACCGAACTGGGGCAGGCTTGGGATCGAAGAATCCTCCATGAGGGGAAGATGATAGAGATATGGAACAAGCCGAAGAAGGGGCTTGGCCGCCCGGAGCATTCCGCTCCGATGGAAAAGTTTCTTGGAGTTCGACGGCCGCAGTTGCAGTGGAAGAAGGAAATGGACCTGTTCGGCGTTGGGGACCAAAAGCAGGCGGCCCTCCGAATGCTGAAACATATTGAAGCCCATCCGGCTCACCGGGACATAGCGACTTGGATCACGGAATTTCAGGCGGCAGTGAAGGGACAAGTTGCCACTCCGCCAGCAGAGGAGCCCGGAGCCTCGGAAGGAGCTTCCGATTCTTCTGAAGAATCGGACTTCTAATCTACGAAGGGAGGGTGCAATACGTAGGGTGCCTCAGAGGCCCCTCTTACTTTGGGCCTCAGGGGCTTCTGTCGCTTCGACTTCGCAGTCGCTGAGGTAGGCAAAATGTTGCCCATCGATCAGCTCAAAGGCGACTTTCCCTTTGGCGGTAATCCATGTCTTGTCTGCGATTGACGGGACAGAGGCGCTGAACTCGAGCGGCACGCCTAGTACTTGGGCATCAGCTGCGCAGCATGTCATCACAACCCTGTAGAGGCGCTTGCGGTTGTTGTCAGGATTGAGGGTGGGCTCCTCCTCGATAAGACGGCCTTCGAGTTGCGCGGGAAGGCCATCATAGATCTTCATGATTTTTTCATCCCCCGCAGACCAATATAGCTCGGTGAGCTGAAGGAGAAAATTTCCCTCCGAGGTCTTGGGGGTGCGCTTTTCGAGAAGCTCACGAGTAAATTCGGTATTGTAGGTTGAGTACAGCGATTTAAGGGTGCGCTGTTTGTAGAGGCCCTTCCACCGGAGAGCTTCCTTGGAGTATTCATGCTTGGTAAATCCGGTGCACAGGATCACCGGAATGATCATCAGGCAGATTGCAGCAACTGGATTCTGCTCGTGATGATCATGGTCGTGGCCGTGATCATGGTCGTGGCCGTGATCATGGTCGTGGCTGTGATCATGGTCGTGGCTGTGATCATGGTCGTGGCTGTGATCATGCTCGTGGCTGTGATCATGCCCGCAACCCACCTCCCGTCCGGCGTGAAGGAGATTGAAAAGCCCGAGAACGATCATGGCCAGCCCTCCACTCAGTGCAATGAGGTGAAAGGACTCACTCAGGTACTCACCAATAAGGCCTTTGGTATAAAGATAGACCGGAACTGCTCCCCACGAGATCGTAGCGAGACTGGAGATAATCTGATTGAAGGTCGCCTTGGTCATAGGTTCGAGGCGTTAGTCCTGTGCCGTCTGGGCGAAGGGTGGGGGCTTATTGCGCTCAAAATCTTCAAAAATCGGCTCAAGGAGAACACTCAATGTCCCTATTCCGATAAAGAGACCTGCAGCGAGGATAAGGATGAATTTTCGAGATAGGATCGTGCTGTAGAGGAAGAGCAGTTTTACGTCCATCATTGGCCCAAAGACGAGAAAGGCGAGGCGCGGTCCAATACTGAAAGTGTCAAGGGTAGCTGCAATGAAGGCATCCGACGTGCTGCACAAGCTGAGAAGGAAAGAGAGGCCCATAAGGGCAGCCGGAGCGCCCCATATGCTTTCTGCGGTGCCGTCGATGTAATCACGCAGGGGGATGGTCTGCTGGTCGACAGGAGGGGGAGTGTTGACGATCGCCACGATGGTGATTCCGATTACGAAGTAGATCCCTACATCGACGAAGTCCCGCATGGCGGCTCGGAGAGCCATGATAAGGCGATTGCTTTTCTCTACGAAGTTGTCTCCACGGTCGTGGTGGTGATGGTGACTGGACTCAACTTCCTTGAGCTCTTCCACGAGGCGCGGCTTTAAGATTCGCCCGACTCCAACTTTCAGGAGAATCAGACCGACTATGACCGCGATCACGTAGCCAAAGAGAAGTCGCGATCCTGCCATTTCGAGGGGAATTTTTTTAAAGGCACTGTATGTGCTCAAGAAGGTGACGGGATTCACGATTGGAGCGGCCAGCATGTAGGTGATGGCACAGGCAGGGGGCAGGCCTTTCTTGACAAGTCGGCGGATGACGGGAACGACGGCACACTCGCAAACCGGGAAAATAATGCCCAGCAAGCCGCTCATGAGGACGGCTAGACCACGGTTTCGGGGAAGAAGGCGATCAATCGCTCCCGAGGGGAGGTAGACATCGATGAAACCGCTTATGATCGTTCCCAGGAGGATGAAGGGAGCTCCCTCGACCAGAATGGAGAGGAAGAGGAACGAGAAATCAGGCAGCCAAGGGTCAAGAAACACGGAGGGCCGATCAAAGGCGTTGGGAGGGACTTTGCCAGTATTTTCTGCCGGTGAAGTCGTGGTAAAAAGGCCTCGCAAAATTACCCAAGCGACAGGAATGGCCTTCTAGGGGCGGGTTAAGGGTGGGAATTGCCGGGTTCTCTGGTCGAAGGGGCCATCCCCAAGAGTTACAATTCGGCAGGAAATCTCTCCGGCTGCAAAGATCTTGGAGGCGAATTGTGGCTTGATGCAGCAGAAGGTGGCCAGAGGGTCGCTTTGGACTGCGGTGGGTGCGACTACCGTGGCGGCGATTCGCCGGGTGAGCCCGATGCCCGTCTCGGGGTCGATGATATGCGAGTAGCGGGTTCCCTCGATATCCACATAGCGTTCAATATCCCCCGAGGTGGAGACAGCGCAGTTGGCGACGTGCATGACTTGCTCAACGTCGGCCCCCAGGGTCCTGATGCCAACGGTCCACCCGGATCGGCCCGGGGGAGGAGAGCCCAGTCTGACGTCTCCTGCGACAGCTACCATCGCGGAGGAAATCCCGTGTGCCTTGATGACGCGTAGCATTTCATCCGCGGCATAGCCCTTGGCGATGCCCCCGAGGTCGAAGAGAAGGTTTTCGTCTTTTACGATTACGGTCTGCTGTTCCAGAAAGACGTCGAATTTTGTCCAGCCTGCCGCATTGCGGGCTCTCTCGAGGAGAGAGGGATCAGGCAGCGCATTTTTTCGCTTCGATCTTCGCCAGAGCTTGGTGAATCCCCCAAGAGTGGGATCGAAGGCTCCTTCGGTGGTTTCTGCGATGCTGTGTGCATGGGTAAGAACTGTCGCAAGGGTACGGGAGACTGGAATGGGTTCATTAACCGGCCCCCGGCACAGACGCATCAGTTCGCTCTCCGGATTGTAGTCGCTGCAGATGAAACCGATCTCATCAGCGCGATCGAATGCGGCCTTGATGGCGACCTCTCCTTTCTTCAGATCTGTCGCATAGACCACAATCCGTGCTGTTGTGCCCATCATGGGATGGTCGCTGGAGTAAACAGGAACTGTCTCCAAGGCTTGTTCTTGCCCTTGCCGGGGAGTCTGGAGCCTTTCCCAAAGTCTGGGACCGACCAGGAGGGAGAATGCACCGGCTACGATGATGATGAGGGCAACGAAAATCCTTCTGGCATTCCTGCCCGGGCGGGATATGGGTCGAGTCATGAAGATAAAACTTTCGAGATGGCTAACGGGGCTTGGGTCGCTGTTTGCCTTCGCTCAGCCAACGATGGCGGAAAGCCTAGACCTTGGCAAAGCCCTTCCCAAGGCTGAGGCGAAGAACCATAAGGGAGAGCTCATCAGAGTTCACGAAGTGGCAGCAGAGGGATTGGCGTTTTTCTTTTTCTATCCCAAGGCCCTGACCGGGGGATGAACAAAGCAGGTATGTAGTTTACGGGACGTAAACGAAAAGTTACTGAAGAAAGGTGTTAGAATTTACGGAGTGTCTTTCGACACGGTATCCGCTCAGAAAGCCTTTGTGGAAAAGCAAATGCTCCCCTTTGAACTTCTGGCAGACGTGAAAGGAAGAATTATCAAGGCCTTTGGCGTTCCACATCTGGGGAAATTTGCCTCCCGGCAGGCTTACTTATTCAAGGATGGGAAGCTGGTCTGGAAGCAAGAGAAGGTGTCTGCGGGTAGCCAAGGGGAAGATTTGCTTCAGGCTCTGGAGGCTCTCGAATAGCCCCGATCCGACGACAAGAAAGGCGCAGCACGAAGCTGCGCCTTTGACGAGAGAAGAGAAGGCTGGGCAGATTCGCCCTAAAGGTCCTCGGCGTTTCTGGTGGGTTCCCACCAGTCAGTGTTCCAGTAAACGTGCATCTCCTCGGCGGTTGGGGTTTTCAGTGGTCGCACGATACGGAAGCCGATGAACTGACCGTCCGTATGATACCAGATACTTTTTGGCACCTGCGGGTCCGTATCTTTCCAGTCATTCACGGATTGCACACGGGCTGCACTTCGGCATTCATCAGGGTTCTGGTCCCATGAGCCCCCTTTTACGATCCGAGGATAACGAGTAAGGGAAATATTCCAGGGATTGACGGCTCCATCCTTGATGGTGTTACGATATCCTTCGCTGAATCCATCAAGGACCCACTCGCCGACATTGCCGTGCATGTCATGAAGTCCCCACGGATTCGGCTTTTTGGTGCCGACCGGATAATAGGTAAATTCGGAATTATCGCCGTGCCACGCGTAGTCGTCCAGCTTGGCGATGTCGTCCCCGAAGTGAAAGGCGGTAGTCGTTCCGGCACGGCACGCATATTCCCACTCGGCCTCGGTGGGGAGCCTGTAAAAGTGGCCAGTCTGGGCGCTGAGCCACTGGCAGAACTTGGAGGCAGCGTGGTGGGTGGTGCACATGGCAGGATAGTTCAATTCGGAGGCGTGCTCACCGCTCCCGAACATATCGTGGTATTGGGGCGTTGGCTGTGAGACCACGTCTACGATGTTACTGCTATCACCACGGGCGAGAGCATCTTTCACTGCTTTCTTGCGCTGTTTCCCGCGGACGGTCACTTCCTTGTCCTTATCGGCCGCGAGCAGGCTGCCGTCCTTATTGCGAGCAATACCGTTTTCGTAGAAGGGCTTATAGAGAGCCCAGGGAATTTCAGTCTGTCCGATCCAGAAAGGTTCGATCCTCACTTTCTTCTGGGGCCCCTCGTCGTCTGTGCGATTTTCATGTTCGCCCTCTGGTGAGCCCATGAGGAACTCCCCCCCCTTCAGGGCGATCATCTTGTACTTGGCCTCATTGGCTCTGGGCGCTACTTCCTCGTAGTCCTTCATTTCGGGAGCCTCGCCGGGCCCTCCCTTTTTGGTGACGAGCTCGTGGATCTTCTTGCTGACAAAGAGTCGGTGAGTCGAAGGGAGGTCCCACTGGGCCGGAGTAGGGGTAGAGTTGGTAAACTTCGCTGGAGCTTTGGCTGCCGGGGCTGCCTCGGACTTGGAGTCATCTGCAAGTGCAGCGATGCCGACCAGCACGATGGCTGCAGTCGAGGGGAAGATAAGGTGGATGCTTTTCATGGGGATTGATGGAAAAATTTGTAAGGCAGGGTCGCTGCATACGCGGGGGCGATTCTGCCCCGCCGGCTACTGCTTTGAGACCCTGCCGCCTGTGGCGTGTGTCAGGCTTTGGCAAGGGAATCGGTCCCGGGGATGGGCGGCGCTGGAATCGGCATCTTGCCGTTCATAGGAGGATTGTCAGGGGCCTGGTCTTCACTTGTCGCCCAGAGGTTATCCCAAGTGATCCGCTGGCCGGTGTGAGCGGCCTCCCGGCCGAGAATGCCGACCGCCGTGGAATTGGCCATGAACTCGCAGGAGTTGACAATCTTGCCTGCCCTGAGATTGGCGAAGAACTCGTTGTGGCACGTTTGATACATGTTCTGCTCCACTCCCTTCTCCGCCCGGTATTTCCAGTTGGTCTTGCCCTTGGCGTCCTTGGTGGAGACCTTCCATGGGCCAACCACTGTTCCGCCCTCGCAGATGATACGGCTGACATTTTCGTTGAACGAATTGCTGTACTGACGCTGCTGAATCTGACAGAAAACATTGCCCGGATACTCATAGGTAATGGAGTAATTGTCGTAAACATTACCCGCGTCGCGGCGCTGACCGCGGCCTCCGTTACCAAAGGCCGCAATTGGGGCAACGTCGTTCATGGCCCATGCCATCTTATCGACAGCGTGAATACACTGTTCAAGGAGCGGTCCGCCTGAGAGCCATTCGAAGTTGATCCAGTTGCGAAGCTGCCATTCGACGTCTCCCATGCCCTCAGGTTGCTTTGCGTCGGGGGCGAGAGCACGCACGGTGCCGCCCAGATATGTGCCGACAAAACTCGTGATGCGGCCGAGTTCTCCGCCCAGGGCCTTACCAAAACCTACCCGGTTGGAAGGGCTGTAACGCCAGCAGTAGCCGTGCTGAATAGCGAGTTTCTTCTCGTCTGCAATCTTGGCGGTTTCCATCAGGTGATGGATGCCGGCCATGTCGATAGCCATAGGCTTCTCAGCGAACACATGCTTTCCAGCCTCAATACACTGGCGCAGCATCGAGGGACGATATCCTGGAGGAGTCGCCATCAGGACCACATCTACATCGGAATTGGCCAGTTTCTCGAAGGCATCAAGCCCGGTGAACTGGCGGCTCTTGTCGACCTCGACACGCTCTTTTCCGAAGGCTGCTCCGAGGGTCTTGAGAGGGCCCTCGATTTTTTCGGGGAAAGCGTCAGCCATGGCCCAAAGCTTGACCTTGTCATCAGACTTCAGGGCTTGAGTAGCCGCGCCTGTGCCCCGGCCACCACATCCAATCAGGCCGATCTTGATGGTATTGCTGCTGCCGATCTCGGCACGGCCGATGTGGGGGAAGCCAGCGACGGCCGTAGCGGCTGTAGCGGTCTTGACAAAATTACGTCGGTTGGAGTTGGTGGTCTCGCTCATTGGGTGTTCAGGTGTCCTGTGAGGGGATACGGTAGGGTTTCGGCCCTCCCTTTCAAGGTTTTAGGCCCGTTCGAGGTCGAAAGGAGCTCCTCGGCACTGGTGCGGAGCATTTGTTTACCCCACCTGAAGGACTTTTGCCGGGAGATCAGGTCCCGGCGGCGGAGATTCCCTGATCTTTGAAGCACAGGAAAAAGCCTCGGGGGTCATCTACAGTTTCAGCATCAGGGTGAGGAATCCCTGTTGGAACTTCCCTGATCTTGAAAATCAACGGTGATTTTGGGGGCCGAAGCCGGCTACTCACGATCTGGGATGATGCTTCGTTAGGCGAAACCGTGGGAGAAAGCTCGAGATGGATTCAGATCTTGCGGGAATGGGAGCCAGCCTCTCAAATGCACCACTCACAACACGATCACACCTAATGTCCGATCCCCGCTCCGCGAATACCCTGAAGCTCTCAGTCATGATGTTCCTCCAGTTCTTCACTTGGGGAGCGTGGTTCGGAACGCTTGGGCTTTGCTTGCTTAGCAATCAACTAGGAGATTTTTCTGCAGGATCTTTCGGTTCGGCGCCGCTGGGAGCGATGATCGCGCCGTTGTTCCTTGGATTAATCGCAGATCGCTTTTTCCCATCACAGAAGGTGATGGGTGTCCTCTTTTTCATTGGAGGCGTTCTCCTGATGATTATCCCGGGGGTCGCGAATGCTGGAAACGGGAAACTCATGGTCTGGCTGATGCTGGGTAATATGCTTTGCTACATGCCCACCCTTGGCCTCGGCAACTCGATCGCTTTTGCAAATCTCGATCGACTTACGTTTCCAAAAGTGCGGGTTTGGGGCACAATTGGTTGGATCGTCGCCGGCCTCGTAGTCGGAGTGCTGGGGTGGTCTGCCAAGTTCAACATATTTTATCTCGCGGGTGCCGCTTCGCTGGCCTTGGGAATATTCTCTTTTACTCTCCCGCATACACCGGCTCCTGCGAAAGGTGAACCACTTAACCTCCGTGCTCTTCTGATGCTGGATGCCTTTGCACTCTTCAAGCGTCCTGCCTTTGCGGTATTTTTGATCTGCTCGATGCTGATCTGCATTCCACTCGCGTATTACTACGGAACTATCCCCAATTATCTCCAGAACACTGGCTATCTGCAACCCGCGTCGACCATGACCATCGGGCAGATGTCAGAAATTTTCTTCATGCTTCTCATCCCCTTCTTTTTTCGGAAGCTGGGGGTTAAGTGGATGATTCTGGTAGGTATGCTCGCATGGGTTCTGCGTTATTTTCTTTTTGCTTTCGGGGCTCCGGATCAGGTCGTGTGGATGATCTTTCTGGGAGTCGCGCTCCACGGCATTTGCTACGATTTCTTCTTTGTCACTGGATTCATGTATACCGATAAAGTGGCAGACTCAAAGATTCGTAGTCAGGCGCAAAGCCTGCTTGTTTTCTTCACACAGGGGATCGGGATGTATATCGGTTACGCAATTACCTTTGGCGTGTATTATCAGGGGCCCGGCAAGCTTTTCTGGATTCCGGTGGACTTTTCGGGATGGGGAGATGGCGTCGGGAAATCTGCAGAGCTCGAAGGCGCTATCAAGGAGGCTCGCGAAGCATCGGATCCAGGAGTGTTTGAGCAACTCGGGCAGATGTTCTCCGTTGATATGCCGAAGGGAATGGACAGTAACCTCATTGCGGACACGATGATGCAGTGGAAGTCATTCTGGATTTTTCCAGCCATCATGGCGGCTGTGATCACGGTCATTTTCTTCGTTGCCTTCTGGGACAAGATTTCAGTGTCGGATGACGATGAGAATGCCACTGGCGAAGCCTCGGGAGCTCCTGAGTAGACGTCCTGAGTTTTGAGCCGGTCCGTCCACAGCGGACACAGATCGGAAGACCCATATCAGAAATTACGTAAAACGAGATAGAATGAACCAGACACATACATTTTCACGCCGGAAAGCCCTGAAGGGAGTAGCGGCACTTGCGACCATCCAGGTTGTCCCCAGCCATGTCATTGGCGCAAATGGGAAGAAGCCGCCCAGTGAACAGGTGACTAGGGGAATCATCGGGTGCGGAGGGATCTCTGGTTCGGGGGCCCATGTAGGGCAGCAGGGGCCGCTGTTGGCCCTCTGTGACGTCGACAAGAATCACCTGGCGAATCGGACCAACGATGCCAAGAAGCGGGGACATGACCCCAAGGGGTATCATGATTTCAGGGAGCTGTGTGCCCGCGATGACATAGATGTCGTACACATCTGTACGCCTCCCCACTGGCATGCGCTGCAGGCTATTGAGGCAGCAAAGCAGGGAAAGGATGTCTGGTGTGAGAAGCCCATGAGTCGGACCATCGGCGAGGGTATCGCAATGATGAAGGCCGTCCAGAAGCACAAGCGGATCTTTCGGATTAATACCTGGTTTCGCTTTGAGGGAGGTTTTTATGGAATGGGCACACCGGTGACTCCTCTCCGCAAGGCGGTCATGCATGGCCTCCTCGGGGATGGGCCACTCACTGTGACAGTCGGTGGCAACCAGGGCTTTAACTGGAAGTTCGGCTGGTCCGGCAAGGTCGACCAGCCCGAGGAAAAGATTCCTGACCACTTCGATTACAATATGTGGCTCGGCCCGGCTCCTGTGAAGCCCTACACCCGGCACCGAACGCATGGGTCATTTCGTGGTTACTGGGATTACGATGGAGGCGGGCTGGGAGATATGGGGCAGCACTATCTGGATCCGGTGCAGTATATTATCGGCAAGGATGAGGAGAGTCCGGTGGAAGTCTTTATCGATGCGGATAAGCAGCATGGTGACGCAGTAGGGCGCTGGCGGCGCATCGAGTATAAGTATGCAGACGGGACAAAAATCATTCTTGATGGTGACAACCGGGAGAAAAATACTCCTTATATCAAGGGGTCAGAGGGGAGTATCAGTCGAGGGATGGCTTCTGATATCACGGGCTTGAAGGAGAAGCTTAAAGCTCTGAAGGACCCGGATCCACAGGTCACCGACTTCCATCAGGCGGTGCGGGAGCGCAAGACGTTCGCCCTCAATGAAAGCAATGGATTCCGTTCAGCATCGATCGTGAATCTTGGTGTGATCGCGCACCGCTCGAACAAAAGTTTCCGCTACGATCCGAAGACCTTCAAGATTGATGAGCCGGAGGCGGATCAGTATGTGCACCAGAAGATGCGGGGTCCTTGGAAAGTGTAGCGTAGTCTTTCGGCTCCGTCTCGACTGGACACCGCGGAGATGAAAGTGCGAACGTCTGTCTGCAATCTATGAGTAACAAGATTCGTATTCTATGTGTTGGTGCTGGCAACATGGGAAGCTCGCATGCACGGGCTTATCACAAGCTGGAGGAATTTGAGATTGCAGGCATTGTCACCCGGTCGCCTGAATCGCGCGGAAAGCTCAATGAGGAGCTGGGAGGGGGCTATCCGGAGTTCGGGGATTTCCATGAGGCTCTCGCTGAGACCAAGCCAGATGCAGTAAGTATATCAACCTATCCCGATACCCACGGCCCCTATGCGGAGGCGGCTTTCGCGGCCGGGGCTCATGTGTTCATTGAAAAGCCACTGGCAGAGACCGTGGCGGAAGCAGAGAGTATCGTAGCGAAGGCGAGGGAAAGTGGCAAGAAGCTGGTGATCGGCTACATTCTCAGAGTCCATCCGAGCTGGATCCGTTTTATTGAGATCGCCCGGACGCTGGGTAAGCCGCTGGTGATGCGGATGAACCTGAATCAACAAAGCTCAGGCTCGGCCTGGGAGACCCATCGGAACCTTATTTCCTCGATCTCTCCGATCGTGGACTGTGGTGTGCACTACGTCGACGTGATGTGCCAGATGACCCGTTCCCGGCCAGTTCGGGTGTCGGGCTTGGGGGCGCGGCTTACCGATGATATCCCCGAGGATAAAATCAATTATGGGCACTTGCAGGTGGCCTTTGAGGACGGAAGTGTTGGGTGGTATGAGGCAGGGTGGGGCCCCATGATGAGTGAGATGGCCTTCTTTGTGAAGGATGTGGTGGGCCCCAAGGGCTGCGTTACTATCGAAGCTAAGGACGCAGGAAGCAAAGGCGCTTCTGCGGATGTGGATGCCCACAGCAAGACCGAGGCCCTTCGAATTCATCATAGCGAAGTGGATGAAAACAAGGAGTTCACCAAGGAAGACGAGTGGATCGACATGAATGACGAGCCGGACCACGATGAACTCTGCTTTCGGGAGCAGGAGTATTTCCTCAAGGCCATCCAGGAGGACCTTGACCTCGGTGATCATATGGAGGACGCCCTCAACTCGATGCGAATTGTGGCGGCGGCAGATGAATCTTACCGCACGGGAAAAACCGTGGAGCTCTAATCAATTTCAACCGTCTGGCCCGAAATCTCACCACATCCTTTTCATCACATATAAACCATACCAACGCCATGAAAGCACTTGCTGCCTGCCTGATCGCCCTGTCCCTTCCTGCCTCTGCCGACTGGGTAGAGCTTTTTAACGGGAAGGATTTCACCAACTTTGGAGCTCCGGGAAAAACCGAGCAGAACGGATATTTCGTCAAGAACGGGATTATTGAGTCGTCCGGCAAATCAAGGAATCTGATCACGGAGAAGCAATATGCAGACTATATCCTCGAATTTGAATTTCAACTGACTGCTGGAGCCAACAATGGACTGGGGGTTCATTATCCTGGCAGCGGGGATGCGGCTTACACTGGGATGGAATTGCAGATCCTGGATAATACCGCTGACAAATATAAGAACCTGAAGGAATGGCAGTTTCACGGTTCAGTCTATTCTCTTGCGCCATCTCTCCGCGGTCATCTCGCTCCGGTAGGAGAGTGGAACAAGCAGCGGGTCACAATCCGGGGGCCAAGGCTCACGGTGGAGCTCAACGGAGTCTGTATTACCGACGTCAACCTGGAAGAGCTGAGCAAAAAGAAGCCCAAGCATCAGGGCGTTAAGCGCAGGAAGGGTCACATTTGCTTTGCAGGTCACGGTGATATCATCCGTGTCCGCAAAATGCGGATTGCGGAAATTTCCTTCGAGGAAGACAAGTCGGAAGCTTGGTATCAGCCGACAGGTAAGGCCGATGAGACGCTCGCGGGGCTGGGGTTCACGCCTGTCATGGCGGGTGGCTCTCTCCAGAATTTTGCGGAGGACGCGAACAACAAAGGCCACTGGACAGTCAAGGATGGATGGATCCTGCACTACGATGGGAAGGGGACCAACCTTTGGACCACTAAGGAATATAAGGATTTTACCACTGTTGTGGACTGGCGTTGGACCGGGGAACACAGTGGAAAGCGGAATCAGCCTGTTTTGCTGCTCAATGGCTTGCAAAAGACAGGGGCCGATAAGAAAGGCGTGACCGCTGAGATCGATGAGTATGACAGCGGGGTATTGTTACGGGGAGCAGTCCGGACCCAGGTGAACCTCTGGAATTGGACCGTTGGCTCGGGGGAGGTCTACGGTATTCGCAACGATGGAAAACAGCCTCTTCCAATCCGGGCAGCGCTCACTCCACGAGTTCCTGCGGATAACAAGGTTGGAGAGTGGAACCGGTATGTGATCACGGTCAAGGGTGACCGTCTTACCGTCGTTCTCAACGGAAAAGTTGTCCTGCATGACGCTCAGTTACCGGGGGTCCAGCCTACGGGGCGCCTGGGATTCCAACACCACGGCAACCCGCTTCAGTTTGCTAATATCTTCGTGAAGGAGCTTTAGCGCTACTCGAGGTGAGAGAGTGCTGAGGACATCCTACGGTTCAATTCGCGTTAGGGAGACCGGCGTGTCTTGAGAAGGTGCGGGAAGAACTGCAGCACTATCTTCGAGCATACCGGAAACCACGTTCTCCCGGAGCGTGGCGGAGGGGTTGTTTGCATCCTGATCTTCGGAAAAGCCCTTTCCCCTGAAGGGTGCCTTTGCTGGACTGGTATTCTCGGACTCGCTTTTCTCACTCGCTTGGAGAATCCGGAGAGAGGCTGACTGGAATCCCTGAAGAATCCGGGATTCGGACTCTCTCAGAAGTTGCTCCCTGTCAGCAATACGTCGTTGCTCAGCTTGGAGGAGGGTCTCAAGTTTTACTTCACGCCGCAGGGATCCAGCCTCGCTGCTGCGGAGCTTCTGAATTTGTGCTTCCAGCTTGGCGCAGCAGGCCTCGAGCTCTGCAGAAGATTTAAGGAGAGCCTTGGTGCGCTCGCGGTGACGAATGCGCGTCGCCTGGTTGCTGTTATGACACAGGAACCAAGTCAGGGATGCCCCCAGCGACGTGCCCAGAATAAGGAGGAGAAGAAAGAGCGAAGGTTGTAGTTCCATGGTGAAGTTGCCCTTGCGGAATGGATGGAAGCTGCTTTCTTACGAAGGAAGAAGCTTTGGGTGTCATTTATCCGGAAATCTCCGGGAGGCGCAAAGCAAACATGCTAACATCTATCAACACATTATTCCAATGGCTCATACACTTCCTGATCTTGGCTATGCATATGATGCGCTCGAGCCGCACATCGACGCGCGCACGATGGAAATCCATCACAGCAAACATCACAATGCCTACGTAACTAACCTGAATGCGGCAATCGAAGGAACGGAGCTTGCGGACAAGTCCATCTGTGAGCTGGTGATGAATATCGGGGATGTTCCCGAAGACATCCGGGGGGCTGTGCGGAACAACGGAGGGGGCCATTTCAATCACAGTCACTTCTGGGACTGCATCAAGCCAGGTGGGTCCAACGAGCCGACCAGTGAGGTTTCGGACGGTATCAACGCTGCATTCGGCTCTCTTGACGGTTTTAAGGAAGCCTTCACGAAGGCGGCGATGACAAGGTTTGGTTCCGGATGGGCGTGGCTCTGCTCAGATAAAGAAGGCAAGCTGGGGGTCTGCTCCACCGCGAATCAGGACAATCCCCTCATGGGTGAAATTTCTGGATGTGCGGGGTGTGTTCCAATTCTTGGCCTTGATGTGTGGGAGCACGCATACTACCTGAATTACCAGAACCGACGTCCTGATTACGTCGGGGCCTTCTTTAACGTTATCAATTGGGACACAGTGGCAGAGGGCTTGCGCAAGGCCGTAGGATAAGCTTCGGGGAAACGAGACTTCTCATGAATCAGCCGGGCCAGTGGGCCCGGCTGACTTATTTCGGCCTCAAAATTCGCAGAGGGAACTCTGGTGCTTGCGAGTTTGACTGATGCCAGCTACAGGGTGCTCGCCATGGCTCGAATTAACGAAAATTTCCTGAAGCTCCAGGCGGGCTACCTCTTTCCTGAGATCGCGCGGCGGGTAAACGCGTTCTCTGATGCTGAACCTGAGAAAACAAAGCGGCTTATTCGCTGCGGAATCGGGGATGTAACCGAACCGCTGCCTCTCGCTGCAAGAACGGCAATGAAAGAGGCCGTAGATGAGCTGGGCGAGAGGGGAAGTTTCCGGGGATACGGACCCGAGCAGGGATACGACTTTCTGCGGCAGGCTATCGCGGACAACTCCTACCAAGGATTAGGCGTAGATGCGGACGAGGTATTTGTCTCGGATGGGTCGAAGTGCGACAGCGGTAACATCCTCGATATTTTCGGGGTTGGACAGAGGATCGCCATCACCGATCCAGTGTATCCTGTGTATGTGGATACTAATGTAATGATGGGAAACACCGGAGAGGGAGACGAGAGTGGTCAGTATGAGGGGCTGGTTTACCTGCCGTGCACCGCAGAAAACAATTTCACTCCTGCAATACCGCAGGAAACAGTAGACCTGATCTACCTCTGTTACCCGAACAATCCGACCGGAACGGTGGCAACTAGGGAGCAGTTGGAACAATGGGTAGCCTATGCGCGCGAACATGATGCGGTCATTCTTTATGATGCGGCCTATGAGGCCTTTGTTCAGGACCCCGGTCTGCCCCGATCAATTTATGAGATTGAGGGAGCCCGGGAGTGTGCGATCGAGTTCCGATCCTTCTCCAAAAATGGGGGATTCACAGGAACGCGTTGTGCCTTTATCGTCGTCCCAAAGGAGCTTACTGGGTCTGATGGAAGTGGGGAAAGAGTGTCTCTGCACGGCCTATGGGCCCGTCGGCATTCTACTAAATTTAACGGCGTGAGCTACCCGGTGCAGCGTGCAGCAGAGGCCCTCTACTCGTCGGAGGGCAAGGCTGAGATCAGTAAGCTGGTCGAGCACTACATGGGAAATGCGGCTCTTCTGAAGAGTGCCTGTGAGGATTGTGGGTTGGACGTTTATGGAGGAGAGCATTCTCCTTATGTCTGGGTGCGATGCCCCGAGGGTGTTGATAGCTGGGCGATGTTTGACCGAATGTTACACGAAGCGCAGGTGGTGGTTACCCCGGGTGCAGGATTTGGCGCTGCAGGTGAAGGCTACTTTCGGATATCTGCCTTTAACTCGCGAGAGAATGTAGAGGAAGTGTGCGCCCGCCTGGGAGCGATGCTCGGATAGTGAGCCGCTTGTGCAGGGCCCCGGCCGAGGATTGTGATCATTTGAGGATCAGCGGAAGCCGGTGATTGGTGCGGCGATGAAGAGGAGTGAAAGGGCCTCGACATTCCAGGGGGCCCAATGGTGAACTGCAGGATCAGATGCAAAGGTTACGCGGTATTGCAGGGATATGCTCCCTTGGTCTTGCGGTGGCAGGTGCTCTGGCCGGGGCTCCCCCAAATGGGATGCCAGCCTTTGGCGAGGTTTTGAGGAGTGAGGGAGGAGGCCTCAAGGCTCTCATGTTTCCTCGACTCGTTACCGGTGTTCCACATGGGCAACTTCCATCACGCATGGCAGCTCCTCATTGGGAGGTCGCGCAGGGGCTGATGCTCAGCAGATGGACGGAGTCGGCGATACACCGGGCAATTTTGCAGGGACAGTCCGATATTCTTTCCCAGTTGTTGGTCGGGGGCGAGAATTGCAACCTGCGGCACCCGAGTGGGTGGAGCCCGTTACAATTGGCCCTTCATTGTGGCAATCAGGAGGCTCTGAGAATTCTGATTGCCCATGGGGCAGATCCACGCGAGCGAGGTCCGGGAGGGGAGACCGCCCTCGGGCTTGCGCTCGCATTGGATTCGACTCCGGTGGAACTTGAAATGCTTCTTAAGGCTGGGGCCAACCCGAACTTGCTGGGTCCCGGAGGCCGTCCTGCGATCAGCGCACTGTTACAGGTAAGAGACCTTGAGCGAGCCGAAGTGATTCTGCGGCACGGCGGCGTGGCAGGGCCAGCTCTCTACAATGCGATTGTGGAGGGGGATCGTGAACTCCTGCGGTTTCTTCTCCTGCATCGAGTGAAGCCCGACGGGGGCTCTACTGATTCGCTCTTGGTAGCGGCGGTACGCGGAGGAAGGCGGGGCCTGCTGGAGGATATTCTAGAGGCAGGCTATTTGAGTGATAAGGAACTGAAACCTCTGGGGAGAGAGGGTCAGGGCCCGCTTCATCTTGCGGTTGCAATGAACCGCATAGACCTTTGCCGTGCTCTGGTTCGGAAAGGGGCTGATGTTAATGAGGCGTTTGTGTGTCCGGTTACGCCCGCATTTCTCGCATGGGTGCGACCAGTGGGCTTTCTCAAAAGTCACTTGAAATACGATTCAGGAGTAACGGCTCTGATGGCGGCAGCAGATAGCGGGAATCTCGAAATGGCCAAGCTTTTGGTAGACCATGGAGCGACGCTTTCGGTGCGTACCAGTGGCAAATCCTTTTCTGCGATCGGATTTGCAGCGCGTCGTGGGGACGTGAAGATGATGCAACTACTGCTAGGTATAGATCCGGAACATGAAGAACGCTGGATCAAGGTCGATTTGTCTGAGCAGAGGGCTTGGGTCTACGGCATTGAGGGCCAGATGCTGCTGACCACAAGGGTATCAACTGGAAAGAAGGGGTTCCGGACAGAACCTGGGGAGTTTGTGATTACCGACAGGCACCGCGATCATGAGTCTAATCTATATAAGGGAGTAAGAATGCCTTTCTTCCAACGCCTTAATTGCAGTGCGATTGGTTTTCACGAGGGTTACTGTCCGGACCACCCGGCTTCTCATGGGTGCCTGCGGATACCCCCAAGAAGTGCTGGAAGGTTCTGGGATCTCACAAAGCTGGGAGACAGGGTTGTTATTACCCCCTGAGGATGCCCTTTTACGTTCCGCCATGATCGGCGGGGAGGGCCTTGGGGAATGGGATAACCCAGAGGCACCCGTAAGGCCGCAGGAGCAGTTCCTATCCCCCTCCCTCATGCGCTGAGCCGAGAGGCGATCTTTGACGCTATTACGACGTTCTGGGAGCTTTTTGCCCAGAAGGTTAGTTGACGGAGACGGCGTCTCCCCCGGTTTCGCCAGTCCGGATCCGAATTGCCTCCTCGATACCGGAAATGAACACTTTTCCGTCCCCGATCTTGCCGGTGTTGGCACTTTTCACGATGGCCTCGGCAACGGCGCTCGCTTCACCGTCGTCCACGACGACCTCGATCTTCACCTTGGGGAGAAAATCAACAGTATATTCACTCCCTCTATAGATTTCAGTGTGGCCCTTCTGGCGTCCGAAGCCCTTTACCTCGGTAACCGTCATCCCTTGCACTCCGATTTCGGCGAGAGCCTCTTTGACTTCTTCTAATTTGAACGGCTTGATGATGGCTTCAACTTTTTTCATAGACGTTGCTTGTTGCTGGGCGAAACAGGTAGCAGTTTCCATGCCACTTGGCTAGTGGAAGCTGCCAAGGGAGGTTTGAACTGAGGCCTTAGCGAGGAATGTCTCGCTGTAAAAAAGGTGGAGGTAGCCGAGTCGGGCCCTCCCAAGGCGCCTGAAACCCCGAGGTCTCGTGCGAGGGGCAGAATGGGAGAGAGGAGTTCGCTCACAGTATGCAGTTCCCGGCCCGGTGTCGGTCCACTACTGATTCGCTCGCACGAAGAGACGTTTACCCCCGAAGTCAACAAGGGCGTTGAGCTTTTTGAGCATGTCCCCACCGATAGCGCCAATCGTATTGGCGGGAACAGCCCGGAACATTTTAGCGACCTCGATTACCTCGAATTCATGTGAGTTTACGGAGACCGTTCCAGCTTTGAATTCCTTGACCGCGCCCCGCTGTGACCGGCTGCTTTTACCGGTATTGTCAGTAAAGTTGATGCGGCCCTGAGTGAGGGTCATTCCGATTTCCTTTGCGACAGCAGGGTCGAAAGTCGACCATCCCCGACTGGGATCGAGCAGGAACTTTCCGGTCTTTCCGTCAACGGTAGCTGTGACAAAGAAGGTGCTTTCGACAACGGTCATGTCCAAAATGCTGTAGCCCATCTGGTCAAGGACGTCAGGGAGCTCGGCCTTCTTCAGATTAAGAATGGCGTCGGGTTCCCAGAAATCGAGAAAGAGCTGGTCGGACCGACTGAGATTGCTGGTCTTGATGTTGAAGATCCTGCCTTCGGGATTCTGAACCTTGTAGGTCTCATCGTCGATGCGAGCGACAACCTTGAGCTGCAGGGTTTTGTTACCTTTGGCGGAGGTGAAGGTCCGAAATTCGGATAGATCGGGTGCTTTTTTGGGGGCATCTTCCGCTTTCTCCTCTGCCGGAGGCCCGTTTTCCTCGTCCGCGAGGGCGAAGGGACCTATCAGTTGAAGAAGCAGATGTATGGCCAGAAGGCGCGAAATGAAAAAAGCCATGATCTACAAGGAAGGGCTGGTTTGCCGGAAGCGCCAGCGAAAAATACGATCCTGCGAGGTTCGCCCAACGAAATGAGAGAGCCGGCCCGCTTCGGCGTTGCGGGGATCGCGGGCGGGCCTATGCTGTCCCGGCCGGAATTGCTATGGCCGCCTCTTTTGTTCATCTCCACCTCCACACGGAGTATTCGACTCTTGATGGCGCGGTGCGTTGCAAAGAGGCGGCAGCTAGGGCGGCAGAACTGGGGATGCCGGCGGTTGCGATGACCGACCATGGCAACCTCTACGGAGCTATCGAGTTTTACGAGGCTGCACGCAAAGAGGGTGTAAAACCGATTCTGGGATGTGAGATTTATCTGGCCCCAGAGTCGATGGAGCACCGGCAGGAGATCCCGGGTCGCAAGCGAGCAACCCACCTGACTCTTCTCGCGGAAAACAATACGGGCTGGGAGAACCTGGTTCAGCTTGTCAGCAAGGGACACCTGGATGGCTCTTACTATGGGAAACCCCGGGTGGACCTCCCGCTTCTGCGGGAGCATGCGGAAGGAATCATCTGCCTCAGTGGGTGCATCGCAGGGCCGGTAAATGAATGGCTCTTGCAGAAACAGCCTCTCCAGGCGCGCGAAATGCTTGAAGAGCTTTGCGAAATTTTCGGGCGCGACAACCTTTACGTGGAGCTTCATGACCACGGATTAGAGATGCAGCTTGAGGTAAAGCCCCAGTTGATTGCTCTTGCAGGGGAACTCGGGCTCAAACTCGTTGCCGCCAACGATGTTCATTTCCTATCTCGTGACGACCATGACGCTCATGATGTAATGATCTGTATTGGAACTGGGAAGCTGGTCTTTGACGAGAAGCGGATGCGGTATCCCCCAGAGGTGTATTTCAAGACCGCGGAGGAGATGCGCGAGGTCTTCGCAGACGTCCCTGAAGCTTGTGACAATACCCTGGAGATTGCGGAGCGCTGTAATGTGACCCTCAGTCTTGATGCTACAAGCTCGGAGAAGTATCCGAATTTCGAAGCGCCCGGCGGCATGTGTCGTGACGACTACATTCGCGAGCAGTGTTTTGCCGGCCTTGAAATGCGCTACGGAAAAGAAAAGGCGAGCAAGGATGAAGAGCTGAGGAAGCGACTGGATTACGAGATTAGAACTATCAGCGACCTTGGGTTCAGCAGCTATTTCCTGATCACCGCAGATTTCATCAACTGGGCCAAGGAAAACGGGATTCCAGTGGGCCCGGGACGAGGATCGGCTGCCGGTTCTCTGGTGGCTTATACGCTGGGAATTACAGACATCTGTCCGATGCGCTTCGGCCTGCTCTTTGAGCGGTTTTTAAATCCGGAGCGAGTCAGCCCCCCCGACGTTGATATTGATTTTTGTCAAACGCGGCGCCCTGAGGTCATAGATTATGTGAGGCGCAAATACGGTGAACGTTGTGTGTCTCACATTATCACCTACGGAACTCTGGGTGCGAAAAGTGTGATTCGAGACGTCGCGCGGGTCATGGGAGTGAGCTACGGGGAAGCCGATATGATCGCCAAGATGATCGAGGCGCGTCCCGGGGTGAAACTCAAAGAGGAATACGACAGCAAGGCGGAGCTCCGCCAAACAATCGAGGGTAATGCGAGCTATCGTGAGCTCTGGGATTACGCCACCAAGCTGGAGGGGTTAACGAGAAATACAGGAGTGCATGCCGCCGGAGTGGTGATCGGGGACCGCCCCCTGGATGAGCATGTTCCTCTCAGCCGAGGGAATGAAGGAGAGGTGGTTACCCAGTATGATATGGGTGCCATTACGGAGGTGGGCCTTCTGAAGATGGATTTTCTTGGGCTCAAGAACCTGACCGTAATTCAGGAGGCCTCAGAGTTCATCCGGAGCGCAATTCCAGACTTTGAGATCCATCGGGTTCCGCTTGATGATCAGCCCACCTTTGATCTGCTCAACAAGGGGGAGACCATGGGGGTTTTCCAGCTGGAGTCAGGTGGAATGACGGAGACCTGCAAGCGTTATGGTATCCGCCGAATCGATGATATCACGGATCTTCTCGCGCTCTATCGTCCAGGCGCCATGCAGTTCATTGACGAGATGATTGAGGTCAAGGAGGGGCGCAAGGAGGTGACCTATGAGCACCCTATGCTGGAGCAGATTTGTGGAGATACCTACGGGGTTATGATTTACCAGGAGCAGGTTCAGAATGCAGCTAAGCTGCTGGCCGGCTACACTCTTGGGGGCGCGGATATCCTTCGGCGGGCGATGGGTAAGAAAAAGCAGTCCGAAATGGACAAGCAGCGGGTGACCTTCGTTGAGGGGTGTAAGGCGGAGAATGAGATCGACTCTGTTCTGGCGAACCGGATCTTCGATAAGATTGCGAGCTTTGCCGGGTATGGATTCAATAAGTCGCACTCGGCCTGCTATGCCCACATCTCCTACTGGACGGCTTATCTCAAGGCGAACTTCCCTGTCGAGTTCATGGCGGCTCTCCTCTCCAACGAGTTTAGCAACACCGACAAGATAGGCGTTTTTGTCTCGGAGTGTCACCGGATGGATATTGAGATCCTTCCGCCGGACTTGAATCGGTCCCAGTTACGGTTCGCTCCGGAGCAGCTGTCCAGCGGAAAAATGGCGATTCGGTATGGGCTTGCGGCAATTAAGAACGTCGGGGAAGGCGCCATGGCGCAGGCCATCGCTGAACGGGAGTTGAACGGGAGTTTTCCTACCATGGATGATTTTACCAACCGTCAGGATTCCAAAGTCGTGAACAAGCGGATTCTGGAGAATCTGGTGCTCTCGGGGGCGATGGACTGGACCGGGGAAACAAGGGCAGGCATGCATGCCCGGGTCGAGGAGGTCACTGCTGCTGCCAGTGCTGCCCAGCGTGACCGGGAAAGTGGCCAAGTTGCGTTGTTCGCTGACGAGGAGCTGGCTGCGCCTGCAGCGAGAAAGCAAATCCCTGAATGGCCAAAGGATGAGCGTCTTGAGAAAGAGAAGGAATTGCTGGGGTACTATGTTACCGGACATCCGCTGGATAAATACCGCAGCCTCCTGAATTCAGACCGCTTCTGCAAGTTAGGCTTGCTCGATGACCTCGACATTGGCGACCGGCGTGCCCGTTTCCCATTCGCCGGGATGATCCGGAAAATTGATCAACGGCTTACCCGAAAGGGGAAGCCATTTGGGATACTCGTGATTGAGGATTTTACGGGGAGTCAGGAAGTGCTCTGCTGGGGGGAGTCTTATACCCCGGCACGAGATGCGGGTATTCTCGAGGAAGGGGCCGTCATTGCCTTGAAGGGTGAGGTCTCGATTGATGACAGAACCGAGAGTCGGAAAATCATGGGAAGTGGGCTCAGGGAGTTGAAGCTACGCTCGAACCAGAATGGGAGTAATGGGGGAGGTCCACTGGAGCTCTCACTGTGGGTTTCGCGCAGCCGAGTCGAAGACCTCAGAAAAATCGAAGAAGTGCTAGCCTCTCATCCAGGGAAAACACCGGTTCTCCTCCATTTCCAGAGCGGGACGGGGAAGAGGGCCACGGTTGAGTGTGGAGAGCAGTTCCGAGTTCAAAAATCCGAGGCCCTGTCTGTAGCGCTTGGTCGGTGGGTGGATTAGGGTCACGGAGCGATGCGCAGCCGGTAAAACGATTTGCCGGATACAGGGTCTGGACTTTCCAGCCACTGGAGAGCCCCCAAGGAATTTAGCTGGAAATTTTCAGGGACATTCTCCCACGTCGAAAGGTCGGACGACCTCTCGAGAGAGAGTGGATACGTATGCCACGCGCGAAACTCCGCGGGGTTAACGCGAAAGTCAGGGAAGGTGAGGGTAAATCCATCGGGAGCTGGGTCCACTTCAAGGGCGCTACTCACGAGGCGCCTCAATTCTGTGCTGCTTTCCTCGAAAGGATGAAAACCAAGGGGGAGGAGGTCAATTTCGGTCTCATCAGCTAATCCATCCCCGTCTCTGTCAGTCTGTCCCAGATCCGGTTTGCCTACGTAAAACACGTTATCAATAAAGGGAATCTCTGCCACGGCCGTCTCGAGGGAGCCAAGGGCCTGAGGGGTGATCCCGTTCGGGAATGTTCCAAAATGTTCGAAGGGATCATCACGATGGTTCATGACCCTCCGCAAAGAGGCAGAGAAAGGCCCTTCGACCAGCTTCCACGGACCAACCTGCCCGATCCGGAACCTTGGCTTCGAACCATCCCGGTAGGTCAGACAGGAGAGTGCGGGCGTTTCCCACTCTCTGTCGGGGTCTTCCTGCAGCGGGGCAAGAGACTGGCCGTCCAGATGCCTCGGATAAGGCTCAATTCCGGCTAGCTCGATGAGGGTTGGCATAAGGTCAACCAGTCCTACCTGGCGATCACAGAAGCGGCCTTCGGACGTCATTCCCGGATGGTGAATCATCATCGGGACGTGGATGGATTCACGGGAGTAGTTCCTTTTCGAGTAGAGGTGTTGATGCTCCATCAGGCTAAATCCATTGTCACTGATGAAAGCAATCACCGTGTTGTCCCAGAGATTGTGTGAATTTGCAAAATCGAGCAGGCGCCCCAGATTATAATCCATCAACGTGACGGCACTGTAGTAGGCATGAAACAGGGAGCGAAGTTCGTCCTCCGTAAGGTAGGGCCGGGTGTCACTCGCTTTGCCGTAGGTATAGGCGTAAGGTGGCCAGTAGGCGTTGTCGTAGGAGCCTGGCGGGGATTCGGGTAGAACGAAGTTCGCTGGATCATGGAGATCTGCAATGCTGGCGGGCACAATCCAAGGGGTGTGCGGCATGTAGAAACCCGCCGCGACAAAGAACCTCTGGTCTCTGGCCAGGCATTTTTCCATGGCGGTAAGGGCGTTGGTGGCTGTCAGCCCGTCCATAAAATTTGCTGGCTCCCCGTCCTCATAAATCAGGAAGTTGGTGTTACCGCTGATACCCTTGTGGGCGCTGAAATCCTGAACTGATTGGAGGGTGCCATCTATGGCGAGAGCGCGTGGAATGAGCTCATCCCATCGTTCGGCACGTTCGTAGTGCTCAACTTTACCGTAGCTGCCAGTCCAATAGCCTTGTGAGTGGAAGAATTGGGATATCCGCATTCGCCCTGGCACAATATTTTCTCCGTTGGCCTGGTTGCCACCGGCGGCGTGGATGCCCAGGTTCCATGGGTGGAGTCCGGTAAGGAAGGATCCTCTGGAAGGGGCACAGAACGGGTATTGGCTCACACAATTCCGGTAAGTCACCGAGCGCTGAGCCAGTCTGGTCAGGTGAGGGGTGATCGCCTGTGGGTCTCCCAACGGCGCGATGCGACTATTCAAATCATCCGCAATGATAAGCAGGACATTGTAGGGTTCTTCAGCGAGGGCTGATAGAGGGCTTAGAAGAAATCCCACCCCGAGAAGAGTTTTGATGCGGCAGCTCCGCATTCTCGAACTTGTCATCAGCTCCTAATTTGCATCCCGAAGCGGGGGATCTGCAATGGGAATTTTTGTTGCACGCAGCCGATAGAAAATTTCTGGAGAGCGGGTACTTGGGTAGTATCGTACTCGTAGGGAGCTGCTATCATTGAGTGGCACTGGGGGAATCACGGACAAGTTCGGGCTATGCTCAGGAACGGTGGTCCAATCGCGAAGATCCGAAGAATACTCAACGGACAGGAGAACGTCTGTAGCGTTGGTATTCCGATTGAATTCCATGTAAGGAGCGGCGGCTTCGGGGGATGAGATCGAGAACAGAGGGCCAACTGAGGGCTCCAAGGCGTTGGAAGAGGTGGCGAATTCCAGCAGATTGACAATTCCGTCTCTATCAGAGTCTTCGAGACTGCCTCGCCTTTCCGGAGGCAGGTTGTTGCGGGCCCATTGGTCGTAGGCTGGGAGGAAGTAAGTAAAAAGCTGCCCGGCACGAGCCGTCTCGCCGTCTCTCTCGGCTGTAAGAGCCAGAGAAACGGGCCCCATCGGGAGTGTGCTTAGATCTGATGGAGCCAAATCACCATGATTCCCGGAGGGAGGTAAGGAAGGAGAGATAAAGGTAGCGGTTTGGTCGTCCAGAATAGTCACCGATTCGATCAGGTGGCCCCCGAGATAAAATCGAGTTGGGCCTTGTAAACGGTTAGTTTCCACCACTCCCCGGGCGGTATTGCCGATGGCATATTTCCTCTCGAGGTATTTACGGATTCGATCCATTCCCACCCCCGTCGAGTTACTCTGTAGATTGGCGAATACGAGGAGTTCCGCGACGTCAGCGGTCATGTAGTGAGAATGGCCCGCAAACCGCCGACCCGATCCAATAGCGGTGATGCTATCACTATAGGCTCTCTTGACTCCAAATACTCTCCACCCGCGTTCTCCGCCCTGCCTTACATTGTCCGTTTCTCGTTCACCGTTTCCAATACTGATCAGCCGCCCTTGAGGGTCGTGTCCGGGATCAGACTTGATGACAGAAAAGACCGTCAATCCTTCAGATACATGCTGGGGAAATCCATTGATTTGCAGGTAATCGGAGCCATTGAAGTTGGCGGCAGGAAGCTGATTGAGTTGATTGAATTTCAGGGTGGGTGTCGCCGAGGGATCCGCCTGAGTAAGGGAGTTCGGGTAAGCAATATTGTCCCATGAGCTTATAGGGTCGCCATCTTGTTGGGTTTCGGCGAGACGGTTTGCTGAAACCCACACTTTCAGACCTTCGTCGAGCAACTCAGGAAAGTAGTCATACACGATGGCAGGGTTAGAAGAGGATTCCCTGCCTGGCTCTCCAAATGATAAGTAGTAGCCTGATTCATCGAGGTGGCTGAATCGATTCACCAGGGGGGAGTCGTCGCCGTATTTTACCCAGAGGAGGGTGGCCTCGGAATTGCTACCGGACTCAATCCAGTATTTCAGCTCTCTTCCAGTTTCCCAATGCAGGATTCGAAGGTCGGAGCAATCAGGATTCATTCGGCCTCTCTCGATGTGCTCCCTGCTGTTGAAGATGACCGGCACGGGCGCATGGTTCAGGTCCTCGCCGGTTGTATTTTCCATCTTCAGGGGGATCGTCCACTCGTCTGGACCGAACCCTCGACCGGTAATCGTGTGCGGGGTGCCTCCCGAGGGTGTGGTGGCAGCAACGTTCAGATTGCTGATCTGGAGGGAGGACCCCTGCAGGTCTATTGCATTGCCATTACTTTGGAAGGTCGCTCCATCGAGGGAAAAATCGACCGGGATATTGCCCGAGAGGTCCTCTGCCTCGATCTTGAAGTAGGCCTCGGCGTGATGGGTTTCGGTCGAGTAAATCAGGCGATGGTCCTCAAGAACGGCTGGGCCAAGACGGATGGTGAATTCTCTGGCTGGGATTCTTCCCTCCGGCATTCCCGAAACAACCAGATAGCGGTCACTATTTGGTTTCATGAGGACTGAAAACCGAAGCGCTTCGGCGTCTTTAGGACGGAGCAGGGCGCCTGCGCTCCAGTGAGGGTTGGAGGAGCCATTATGCTCGAGGGCTCCCACGTCTGGAGCGTCTCCAGCAAAGTTGGTGGTGATACCGGAAATGTGCTCGCCGGCATCGATGGCAGTAGCGCCCCCATGGAGTTCAAAATTCCCGGTCGTTGCCGATTTGAAGAGGGAGTTGTCGGCGGTATTGCCGGGCCATCGCGGTTCAAATTTCCCGATGGTCATCAAGTTGTTCCGAACGATGTGCGGATCTATTTCCGCGCCAAATTCTCTCACTTCGCTACAGATATTGTTGCGAATATCGATACCTCCAATGCTACCGCGATTGGCGATATGGATCTGCCCGTCGATGGTATTGTTATACACTCGCTGCATGGAGTTTCTGTAATTGATCTGGTTCGGGTCCAGAGCCCATAAGGTTAAGCTGAGATTCGGTGCGGAGATGCCCCAGACGATGTTGTGATGAATGAAGACATTAGAGGGGCTGGTATCCATCCGGATACCCCGGCCTCCTCCCCAGACTGGCCGGACTGCTCCGTTCTCCTCGGTTCTTGTCAAATTGAACCGCGCCACATTGCTATGCACCCAGTTGTAGGCAATCTCCATCCCCTGCAAGTCCCCGTTGTAATTCGAGTTCATACTCGCCGAGTCTGTCACTCGCTTTCCGGCATGATAGCAGTGGTTGTAATTGAATCTGCCGCGAGGAGAATACATGTGAATATTCACCCCTTGGTTTCCGAAGATAGTATTGTGGTGAGCGTGAATGTCGGAACTGTCAAAAGAGGCCACTCCGTAGAGCATGCAGTCTCGAATGACGTTGTTCGCGATTTCGGTATTTGTGCCAAGCGTGATGGCTCCTCCTCCGTAGGAATATTCGACCTGGCTGTTGAGTAGTCTGTGTCCGTCGCCCTTCAGCCAGACTGCCGCTCGTCCGGTTTGCAGCGCGTCAAGACCGGATCCGCAGTAGCGAAGATGAAGGTCGTCCATGACGATGAAGGAGCTGGAAACAGGACATTCGATTCCTCCTCCAATAAAATTGAGCTGCTTCAAATGGATGTGACTCGTCCAATTCATATCAAATCCATACTCCCTGCTCTTGATCTCGACAGTGGTTTGGTCTGGAGAGGTATCGCCGGGCGGAATAAGATAGAGGGTGTAGGCCGGGCCGCTGACTCCCTCGATGTCGAAGAAATATTCGCCCTCTTGATCGAGGGCATTGAGGTGGTTCCAGAGAAAATAAGGGTCTGCTTTGGCAGCATAAGCACCCGGCTTGGGGAAGGGCCGATAGCGAAAGGTCACACTATCCTCAGTGGACTGCGTTACGATGCCAGTATCACGGAATACTCCCCCTCCGGGGCTGGTATCAATCCGTGCCCCTCGCCAACTGTTGAGGGCGCCAACCGGGAGAGCCGGGTCCTCGTAGGTGGCGGTAAAGAAAGTGCCTTCGTGGGGAGGCTCCGGCCCGGCGGAAGAGGGATCGTGGTTGGCCCGCAGCGGAGAGGCCATGCCTTCCCAATCAAAGTCAAAGGCCGTAATAGCATCAGGCCATCGGGCGATCTTCTGCGGCTCCCCGTTGATCAAAACACAGGATTTCCCCAGGCCGAGTCCATACTCTGGGGTGAGTTGGATTTTGAAAATTGGGCCATCGTGGCGTTCCCAGGTCCCCGCGCCGTTAACGCCGGGCTCGATAATCGTGAAGGCAGAGATACGGACCTCTGCTGGATTCTGCCCAACGTTGTAGGGCTGGTAGCAAATCGGGGCTTGTGCGGTTCCGCTCCGCCGGAACCTGACAGATTCGCGGTAGACACCCTCGTGAAGAAATACAGTATCGCCTGCCTGGGTCTGGAGCTCCGCGTGGGCGATGGTCGCGAAGGGCCGGGAGAGGGTTCCTGGGTTGGAGTCGTTCCCAAGGGGAGGGGGGGCTACATGAAGCTCATTTGCTGCCTGCGCCAAGATACAGGCTGTCCCGAGGAAAAAAGACGTCCAGAGAGATGATTGGAAGCGGCACATTGATGATCGAGAAAGAGAGCTAACTTTTTATAAAAAATCAGGAAAGTCGACTTATTTTTACATTAAATGTATATAAATTATAAAGCTCCTGCACAAGCGACATGGTTTTCAGGTTACCTTCTATTTGGCGAGATAGCGTCTACCGTTACTGCGCTGTCAGTTCATTAAAAATTGAACAGTCGAACTCCATGTGTTGAGGTGGGCCTGTGTCCGACGCTAAGCCCAACACCCTGGTAGAAATTGAACGACAGGTAGTTTCTCTCTTTGCCGATGGAGTTCGGGTGGCAGGTTTGCCTCGATCGGTAGGGGAAATCTACGGATTGCTGTTTGTCTCGGCCGAACCCCTGGCCATGGACGATCTCGTGGTGCGTCTCAACATTTCGAAGGGCTCGGTCAGTCAGGGGCTCAAATTTCTCAGGACCTTGGGCGCAATCAGGGAAGTGGAGGGACCTGATGTCCGAAGGACGTATTACGAAGGGGACATCGAGCTGAAGAAACTGGTAGGGGGCTTCATCCGGGAGCAAATGCGGCCGCACATGGAGAGTGGAAAAGATCGCCTGAAGTCCTTGGAGGCGGAGGTCGCGAAGGAGGAGGACGGAGCCAAGCAGGCATTTTATGACGAAAGAGTGAAGAAGTTGGAACGGTGGTTAAAGCAGGCCAAGCTCGTCCTGCCTCTGATTCAAAGGGTCCTTGGGGAATAGCAGCAATGAGAGAGACCGAGGGTGCAGCGTGGTATTGCTTGCGAGCGCAGCCCAAGCGGGAGCACATCGCAGCAGCCGCTCTCAGGGCGATTGGCGGGGTGGAGGTTGTTTGTCCTCGTCTCCGCTACAAGAAAGTGACGCGTCGTGGAAAAATCTGGTGGATAGAACCACTGTTTCCGGGCTACCTCCTTGCTCGGTTTTCACTCGAGGAGAAGCATCGGGCCGTTAGCTACGCAGCTGGTGTCAGCGGGATTCTTCGCTTTGGGGAGAGCGTTCCTACGGTGGCCCCGGATTTTATCGAGGAACTGAGAGCAGAGCTGGCTAGAGAGGAGAATCAGGGAGAAGTTCTTACCCTTCAGCCAATTGCGGAGCCGGGTGATCAGGTGGAGCTGGCCGACGGCCCCCTGCGGGGAATGACCGGAACAGTCCTCGAGGTCCGCCCGGCGGAAGAGAGGGTCCGGATTTTCATCGAGTTTCTCGGTCAGGCTCAGCCCGTTGATGTGGACCTCTATTCTCTTCTCCTGCCTAGAAAGGGCTCACTACGCCCCGACGAGACAGGATCGTAAATTTTTATAAGTTCATTTTTTTATGAATCAGTTCATTTTTTCTTGAACATTAGTCAGATTTTGTGTTTTTCGACCACATCAAGCGGAAGTTGAGAAGCTTATTCACACCGCCTCCGGAGTGCTATGCAGGTCTTGACGGAACATCCCGCCAAATGACCAAGGGCGGCAGCTTGGGAAGCGATCTGGCCAGCATCAACTTATTCACAGGTTGCTCACATCAAATCTGAGTTGGTGGCCTTTTTGCTCGAGGTGGTGATCTCTTGCCTCAATTCGAATTCATTCCTTAGCGACGAAGGCTATCCCTGAGCCGATCCGCTATTAGCTCAAACCAAGAAAACAACATGTCCCAAAACCAAACAAAAAAAATTCTAGTAGCGGGGGGTGGAGGCTTCATAGGCGGACACCTTGCGGGCTCCCTTCTCGCCCAAGGGCACGAAGTGGTCGTGGCCGACGTCAAACAATTGGACAAGTGGTATCAAGTCCACGAAGGCGCGCAGAACCACGTAGTCAACCTCGAGGAAAAAGAAGCCTGCTACACCGTGATGGAGGGATGCGATGAGGTCTACAATCTCGCCTGTAACATGGGTGGGATGGGCTTCATCGAGTTCAACCGAGCTCTGTGCATGATCAGCGTTCTGATCAATACCCATCTTCTGATGGCGGCTCGTGATCAGGGAGTCAAAGGCTTTTTCTATGCGAGCAGTGCTTGTGTCTACCCGGACTATCGGCAGGACGATGCAGACGTAATGGCTCTAAAGGAATCAGATGCCTATCCGGCACAACCTGAGGATGGATACGGGTGGGAAAAACTCTTTTCCGAGCGGATGTGTCAGAACTTCCACGAGGATTTTGGGAGTAACGTCCGGGTCTTTCGTTTTCATAATGTGTATGGACCTTTCGGGACCTGGACGGGTGGCCGTGAGAAGGCTCCTGCGGCTCTTTGCCGGAAGGTTATTGAGGCTGTGGATACGGGTAATCACGACATTGAGATCTGGGGTGACGGCGAGCAAACGAGGTCATTCATGTATATCGATGACTGCCTGAGTGGGATGAGCAGGCTGATGGAATCCAGTCATACCGATCCGTTGAATCTGGGCCGGGCCGAGTTGGTGTCCATTAATGGCCTCCTCGACATTATTGAGGGAATCGCCGGGATTACGCTTAAGCGAAACTACGATCTGAGCAAACCACAGGGTGTCCGCGGTCGGAACTCCGATAACACCCTGATTCAAACGACTCTCGGGTGGGAGCCGGAAGTCAATCTCGCCACCGGCTTGGAAAAGACCTACCGCTGGATTGAAGAACAGTATGAGCGCCGGAAGAGGGGCGAAATCGTGGTTGATTAATTCAGGCCTTGGCCAGGAAAAGTCCGTGAGCGAAGCGAGTCCCAGTGAGGTTCCGCGTGTCAACGTTCTTGGCGTTGGCATCAGCGCCCTGAATATGAACACTGCCCTCGAGCAGGTGCTCGAGGGTGCCGCCAAGCCGGGCTTCGCCGGCTATGTCACGGTTTCAGGAGTGCATGGCGTAATGGAGTCCAGCCGCGACCCAGAACTCAGGCGCATTCATAACCGTTCCTATCTCTCCACTCCCGATGGTATGCCCATGGTCTGGGTCGCGAAATGGAATGGCCAATCGGAGGTGGAACGAGTCTATGGCCCTGATCTGATGCTGGAGGTTGTTGAGGCGACGGCTGCGACCGGGCGAACGCATTATTTCTGGGGTGGTAATGAGGGAGTGGCGGAAGAACTTGCGGAACGGATGGAGGAACGATTTCCCGGGACGGAGGTGACTGGCACCTGCTGCCCCCCCTTTCGTCCTCTGACCGATGCGGAAGAAAAGGAACTAGTGGGGCAACTCAAGGAAAGGAGGCCCCATTTCCTCTGGGTAGGGTTGAGTACTCCGAAACAGGAGCGCTTCATGCATGACCTGTTGAGTCGGAATCCAGACCTCTGTGAGGGGTGGGATCACGGGCTCATATTATTCGGGGTGGGTGCGGCGTTTGATTTTCATACCGGCAGGGTCCGGCAGGCCCCCAGCCTGATGCAAAGATGCGGTCTGGAGTGGTTATTTCGCCTTGTGTGTGAGCCGCGCCGCCTATGGCGACGCTACGCCTTCAACAATACGGCCTTCCTGCTTTCCATTCTTCCCCAGCTGATGGGGCTCAAGAACCATTCGATAGAGAAGTAGTCATGGTGTCGGAAACTGTAAGGGAATCGAGGAAACGAAGCCTTCTCAAGGCGGTAAGCTGGAGAGTGCTGGCTACCGCTACCACCATCCTGATTGCGTGGGCCGTATATCGAGACATCAAGCCCGCCCTCGCGATCGGGGGGATTGAGTTTCTGGCCAAGTTTCTTGTCTATTATCTCCATGAACGGGCATGGCAGATCTTTCCGCGCTCCCCGGCGGCGCACTCCTAACCTCCTGCATAAGCGATGCCTGAGACCAATATTCATACCGAGTTCCACCGGTTTCTCAAAAGAGAGGACAAGGAGCAATTGCTGGGGCAGAAGGGGATCGTGCTATGGTTTTATGGGCTTTCGGGATCAGGCAAGTCAACCATCGCGAACATTGTCGAGCGCGAGTTGAATCAGGCGGGTCGCTTCACCGTAATACTCGATGGCGATAACCTCCGTTCCCGGCTGAATGCGGACCTTGGTTTTTCTGATGAGGACCGGGCGGAAAACATTCGTCGTAATGCAGAGGTCGCTCGGCTCTTTTCCGAGGCCGGAGTCATCACCATCGTCGCCGCGATCACCCCGCGTGAGTCCCTGCGATCTATCGCAAGAGAGATCATCGGGAGCGATTTTGTGGAGGTATTCGTAAAAGCAGATTACGCGACCTGCGCGCAGCGCGATCCCAAGGGCCTCTACGCCAAGGCCAGTGCGGGAGGTATTGCAGACTTCACCGGCAAGGATAGCGGGTTCGAGGAGCCTCAGAGTGAAGCGGAATTGACCCTTGATACCAATTCTCAGAGCGCAGAGGCCTGCGCACAGATCCTTCTCAACTACCTCGCTGCGCGTTCCGCGGGGCACACCGGAGAGTCTCATGCCTGACTACCAACTAAGCCACCTCGACCAGCTTGAAGCCGAATCCATTTTCGTGCTGAGAGAAACGGCGAGCCAATTTGAAAATCCTGCCCTCCTTTTTTCCGGAGGAAAGGACTCGATCGTGATGGCTCACCTGGCCTGTAAGGCCTTCTGGCCAGCCAAACTGCCCTTTCCACTGGTGCACATTGACACAGGGCACAATTTTCAGGAGACCCTCGACTATCGGGATGCCTTTGTAGAAAAACTGGGGGCTCGCTTGGTTGTGGGTTCGGTTCAGAAGTCGATTGACGAGGGGAAAGTTGAGGAAGAAAAGAGTGCGAACGCGTCCCGGAACAGCCTGCAGATTACGACCCTTCTGGATACGATCGAAGAGTATGGATTTGATGCCGCGCTGGGTGGAGGGCGCCGCGATGAGGAGAAGGCTCGCGCGAAGGAGCGTTTTTTCTCTCACCGAGATGATTTCGGGCAGTGGGATCCGAAGAACCAGCGCCCCGAGTTGTGGAATCTTTTTAACGGGCGGAAACACGAAGGAGAGCATTTCCGGATCTTTCCCCTCTCCAATTTTACCGAGATGGACGTCTGGATGTACATGCAGAGAGAAGGCATCCAATTGCCCAGTCTCTATTACGCTCATGAGCGTGAAACGGTCTGCCGGAATGGGACCATTCTTGCCGTCTCTGAATTTGTGCAGCCCCGGGAAGGCGAGGTGGTGGAACAGAAAATGATCCGTTTCCGGACCATGGGAGATGCCACCATCACTGGTGCGGTGGAGTCAACTGCCGACACGATGGAGAAGATTATCGAGGAAGTGGCAGCAGCTCGTCAGACAGAGCGCGGTAATCGGGCGGATGACAAGAGGTCGGAAACCGCGATGGAAGACCGGAAGAAGGAAGGATACTTTTAATCCTCCGGGAAGGTTCCTGCCTGAAAAAAAGAGATCGAGCTCCTGATGCGGGCGGCGATGACACACGCAAAAACAATGGATTTATTGAGATTTACCACAGCAGGTTCGGTCGATGATGGGAAGTCGACCCTGATTGGCCGCTTGCTTCATGATTCAAAATCGATCTTTGAGGATCAGCTTGAAGCGATTGAGGAGAGTTCCCGCAAACGTGGCGATGAGCATGTCAATCTGGCGCTCTTGACTGATGGTCTGCGGGCCGAGCGAGAGCAGGGCATTACTATTGACGTTGCCTATCGTTATTTCGCAACGCCTAAGCGCAAGTTCATCATCGCGGATACTCCCGGGCACATCCAGTACACCCGAAACATGGTGACTGGGGCCTCTACCGCGAATGTGGCCATTGTTCTTGTGGATGCCCGGAAGGGGATCATCGAACAGACCAAACGGCATTCCTTTATTGCTAACTTGCTTCGTATCCAGCACGTCGTTCTTGCGGTCAACAAAATGGACCTCGTGGATTACTCTCAGGAGATCTACGAGAACATCGTGCGGGAATATGAATCCTTCGCCTCCCGGCTGGATTGCATTATTGGAATTCAAGCGATCCCGATCTCTGCTCTGGAGGGAACCAATGTGGTAGAGCGGTCAGGAGAAACGCCCTGGTATGAGGGCCCGTCGCTGCTCTATCATCTGGAGAATGTCTACATCGGGGGTGAGGAGAACCATATCGACCCTCGCTTTCCTGTTCAATGGGTGATCCGTCCCCAAAGTGATCAGTGGCATGATTTTCGAGGGTATGCCGGCCGGGTTGCCGGGGGAGTCTTCAAGCCGGGGGACGAAGTGGCGGTGATGCCGTCCGGGTTTACCACCCGGGTGAAGGCAATTCATTCAGCGGATGGCGAACAGGAGGAAGCGTTTGCCCCACAGTCGGTGTGTCTCACTCTGGATGACGAGATTGACCTTTCGCGGGGCGACATGATCGCCAAGCCCAATAACCAGCCTGCAGTCGGCCAGGATATTGATGCCATGGTATGCTGGTTTTCCAAAAAGCCCTTGCGGACTCGAGGAAAATATATCCTTCGGCACACCACGAGGGAAACCAAGGCGATCGTCGAGGAGGTTCGCTACAAGGTGGACATCAATACCTTGCGCAAGCAGGAGGAGGTAGACTCCTTTGAGCTGAATGAGATTGGCCGGATCAAGCTGAGATCCGCGGCCCCCTTGTTGCATGATGCTTATCGCCGGAACCGGCATACCGGGTCGTTTATCCTGATTGACCCGGGAAGCAATGAGACGGTGGGAGCAGGAATGATTCTCTGAACAAGAAATGACACATACAGAAAACGCACTTAAAAAAATCACGGACCGCGCTGCGGTTATTGGCGTTGTCGGTCTGGGCTACGTGGGGCTTCCGCTGGTCCTAGGCTTTGTCGCTCGTGGCTTCCGGGTCATTGGCATGGATATCGATGAGGGCAAGGTGAAGGCCCTCAAGGGGGGGAAGAGCTACATCGAACATATTCCCGGGGAGCCAATTCGGGAGGCCGTGAGCGGGGGGCACTTGGAGCCCACCTCGGATTTTTCCGAGGCCTCACGGGCTGATGCGCTCATCCTCTGTGTGCCGACACCTTTGAATGAGCACAATGAGCCGGACCTCAGTTTCGTTATTGGAACGATTGAGGGCCTGGTGCCCCATCTCCGGGCGGGACAGGTCGTGAGCCTGGAAAGCACCACCTACCCTGGCACCACGGATGAGGAATTACGTCCTCGCATCGAGAAGACGGGGTTCACTGTGGGAGAGGAGATCTTCCTCGTCTATTCGCCCGAGAGAGAAGATCCGGGGAACCCTCACTTTTCGGCAACCAGCATTCCCAAGGTTGTTGGAGGAACTACGGCCAATTGTGCACGAGTCGGGCAGGCTCTCTATGAGTCCGTGATTTCAGAAGTCGTCCTCGTTCGGTCGACCCAGGTTGCTGAATTTGCCAAGTTGCTGGAAAATATCTACCGGGCTGTGAATATCGGACTCGTCAATGAGCTGAAAATTGCAGCCGATCGCATGGGTATCGATATATGGGAGGTCATTCAGGCGGCTTCCACCAAGCCCTTCGGCTTCAAGGCCTTTTATCCCGGCCCAGGATTGGGAGGGCACTGCATTCCGATTGACCCCTTTTATCTGACCTGGAAAGCGCGGGAGTATGGGGTCCACACGCGCTTCATTGAGCTTGCGGGAGAAATCAATAACAGCATGCCCCATTGGGTGGTCCAAAGGACCATGGAGGCATTGAATGAGCGGGCCAAGTCCGTGAAGGGAAGTCGGATTCTTCTGATGGGCCTCGCCTACAAGGAGGATGTTGACGATATGCGGGAGTCGCCAACTTTTGATCTGATGGATCAACTGGCAGAGCTTGGGGCGGAGATTAGTTATTACGATCCTCATATCCCGGAGATTTTACCAACCCGTGAACATGCGCAGTGGACGGGAACCAGATCGATCGCGTGGACCCCGGAAGAGGTCACCGCGTTTGACTGCATCCTGATCGCTACCAATCACAAGGCCTACGATCTGCCATCCTTGCTTGACCATGCTGATCTCGTGGTTGACACCCGGAATGCCGTCTCCGGCGCGGGGTTGGCCCCGCGTGAAGGGCAGGTCGTGAAAGCCTAGGGGGAATAGGGCGGATCCTGCCTTCGGCACTTGGCAAAATTTCAATCATGAAACACCAACCATTTCATAAGCTCCTCAATGCCGTGGAGGAATCTTTGACGCGTTTTCGCGAGACCGCGGAAGAGGCAGTGCAGCGGGGGGCGAACATGATTCTCGAAGGGGCTGGGAAGGTGGTTGTCACCGGGGTAGGTAAATCAGGAATTGTCGGACACAAAACGGCAGCAACCCTTGCCTCCACGGGAACGCCTGCGGTTTTTCTTAATGCTGCTGAGGCCCTTCATGGAGACATGGGAGTGATCTGTGCAGGAGACGTCGTGATTCTCGTGTCCAACAGCGGAGAAACGGAAGAGCTCTTGGGAATGTTGCCGAGCTTACGGGAAATCGGGGTAGGGACCATTGGCCTGCTGGGCAAGCCTGGGGGATCGCTGGGAATGAATCTGGACCTTGTTATTCCCTTGGAGATCGGAGAGGAGGGAGATGCTCTCAATCTCGCTCCGATGTGCAGCTCAGTGCTCGCTCTGGTAGCCGGAGATGCCCTTGCGGCCACCTTGCAGGTAGAGCGGGGGTTCAGCGAAGAGGAATTTGCGATCCTGCACCCTGGTGGAGTTCTAGGCCGCCGGCTTCTTCTCCATGCCTCCGATGTCATGCA
>DFWB01000200.1:705-8248 GCA_002380675.1 Akkermansiaceae bacterium UBA4145 | reverse complement strand
TGTATTCTCGGGCCCGGGGATGAGCTCCTCGGGGTGATCACGGATGGAGATATTCGCAGAGCGGTTCTCGAAAAGTCCTATGACATCACTGCGGATGCGATGATGACAAGAGCCCCGGTTACAATTGGAGGGGACGAGCGCCTTTCTCGCGTTCTTGAAGTGATGGAAAATCCTGAGCGGAAGGTCTACGCCCTTCCCGTGACGAATAAGGAAGGAGTCTTGCAGGGCGTCATACGCATGCACGATATTGTTGGATCCTGACCGCGAAGGTAGGATGCTCATGCGAAGAACGGAATGAAAGTTGGAGTAGTTGGCGCGGGGCACTGGGGAAAAAACCTGGTTCGTAACTTTGGGGAACTCGGCGCTCTGGCAGGGGTTGCTGATCCGGTGGAAGAGCATCGCTCCCGCGCATTGCAGGACGCTCCCGGGATCGAGGTCTTTGATAACGAGGGAGATTTGCTGGCGGCGGGTTATGATGCGGTGGCGATTGCGACCCCCGCTGCGACCCATTTTAGAATTGCCCGGAAAGCCTTGGAGTTGGGTCTAGATGTGTTCGTAGAGAAACCAGTGACCCTCGATGCCGCCGAGGCCTTGGAACTTCACCGCCTCGCAGAGGAGGGGGAGAGGATTCTGATGGTCGGACATCTCCTGCTCTATCAACCAGCGGTGAACTTCATCGCGGAGTTCCTGCGTGCGGGGAAATTAGGCCAAGTGTATACTCTTCATCAGCGGAGATCAAAGCTCGGACGGGTGCGCTCTGAGGAAAACGTGATGTGGAGCTTTGGAGCGCACGATGTCGCGGTTCTTCTTGTCCTTGCGGGGGAGTCTCCGGATCAGATTCAGACATGGGGCCATGCCGCAGTTACCCCGGGGGTGGAAGATGATACCTATCTTCATCTCGGGTTTCCCAGCGGCGTAAAATCCAGTCTTCATAATTCATGGCTGTGGCCGAAGGTAGAGCGTGAGCTGATCGTCGTGGGCGAGAAAGGGATGCTGGTGTTTGAGGAGGCGAGGAGCCAAGTCACCCTTCATCATAAGGTGGTCGACGGCGTAGGCCTCCATCATGACCGTGGGGAGGACATTCTCTTTGAAGGAAGCGCACAGCCCCTTTTGTTGGAGTTGGAACATTTCCTTGAGTGTTGCCGCGAGCGCCGGACGCCCATCTCGGACGGGAGAAACGGGTATGAAGTAATAAGGGTGCTCGAGGAGTCGGAACATCAATTGTCTGCGCAGCGAAAATGAGCACTGGTGGCGCAATAGAAGAATCCGTGGTCGTCTTTGCTTACGACTTCCCCCACCGCAAAACTCAGGATTTCCTGTTTCGGCTCTTCGCCGAGGGGGTGCGCGTTGGACACGTTCTGGCTGCCCCCCCGGTGAAGCTGGAGATCCCTCCCAGCTCCATTCGGGCAAAGGTTCGGCATTCTGCTCCAATGGCTCCTGCCAAGGTGGCGGCCGCGATTGGAGCCGAATATCATGTCATCCCTCACGAAGGGAATGAGATTCAGGATTTCCTCGGTAAGACGCAGCCCGTTGTTGGAGTCATTGCAGGTGCACGAATTCTCAGGAGGCCGGTGATTGACCGGTTTTCTTCCGGGATTATCAATTTTCATCCCGGGCTGATTCCAGAGGTGCGTGGACTTGATGCTCTTCTCTGGTCCATCCAAAACGATGTTGCGCTTGGGGTGACTTCCCACCTGATCGATAGCCGGGTAGACGCCGGCAGAGTGCTCGAGCGGAGAGAAATTTCCCTTTTCAGGGATGATACGCTCTTCGATCTCTCCGAACGCCTGTATGAAGTGCAGCTGGAGATGTTGATAGAAGCGTTGCGCCGGGCTCTCTCGGGAAAATACGAGAAGACAGATTTCGAGGGCAGTGAATACAACAGGAAAATGCCCCCGGAAATGGAAGCTGAAATCGAGCGGGTCCTTCCTGCCTATCTCCAACACCGGGCGACTGGCTGATACGGCCGCCTGTTTCTCCCGCCAACCTAAAGACCACCTTCCCGAATAGTCCGATGAAAGTCCCTCTGCTCGACGTCAATGCGCAAAACCTTCCCCTGGAAGAAGAGCTCACCGCAACCTTTGGCAGAGTTCTCAGGTCAGGCCGTTTTATCATGGGGCCCGAGGTGGAGGAATTCGAGAAAGAGGTGGCGTGCTTCGTTGGTGCGAGGCACGGGATTGGAGTGTCCTCGGGCACAGATGCCATTCTGGTGGCCCTGATGGCGCTGGATGTTGGGCCTGGAGATGAAGTGCTTTGTCCGACCTTCACCTTTTTTGCAACGGCCGGGTGCATTGCGCGCTTGGGAGCAACCCCAGTCTTCGTGGACGCTTGCCCGGTCTGCTTCAACATCGATGTGGAGGACGCAGCGAGGAAGATGACGGAGAGAACCAAAGCGATCATCCCGGTGCATCTTTTTGGGCAGTCTGCCGAGATGGAGGAAATCATGACCCTTGCTGAGGAGCATGGATGCCATGTTGTGGAGGATGGTGCGCAGGCGATCGGCGCGCGCTACCGTGGGAAGGGGTGCGGGTCTATGGGAGACTTTGGGACATTTAGTTTTTTTCCTTCCAAGAACCTAGGGGGATTTGGTGATGGAGGGATGGTGGTGTGTAATGACGACCGTCTGGCAGAGCGGGCGAGGATGCTCAGGATGCATGGATCCAAGCCCAAATACTTCCACCGGGCGGTTGGGGGTAATTTTCGCTTGGATCCTTTGCAGGCAGCTCTGCTGAGGGTCAAGTTAGGTCATTATGATCGCTATACCAGAGCCCGTCAGGCCAACGCCGCCTATTATCTTGAGAGGTTGTCTGCCCTCGAGGGTGTGGAGCCTGCAGCCCCAGCCCATTGCTGCTGCGCCAAGGCTCAGGAAGAGGCTTTGGCCGAGGCAAGAATCGTCCTTCCGGCCTGCTACGAGCATAATGAACATATCTGGAACCAGTTCACCTTGCGGGTAAGGGAACCAGGGCAGCGAGATCTACTCAGGGCGCATCTTGCGGAAAGGGAGATTGGAAGTGAGGTCTACTATCCGCTCACTATGGACCAGCAGGAGTGCTTTGCGGAGCTACCAGCAATTAGCCGGGAGGGTAATGGAGTCGCGCACCAACTGGCCGGAGAGGTGCTCAGCATCCCGATCTATCCAGAGCTCGAGAGAGAGATGCAGGACTGGGTGGTGTCGGCTATCACTGAATTTCTGGGGATCGAAACTCCTGTAGAGGAATGACTGTAGTTTTCTACGATGGCGAGTGCCGCTTCTGCTCCGCAGTAGTAAGATTTGTCTTGCGAAGAGATCGTGATGCCCTCTTCCAATTTGCGTCTATTCAGTCGGAGGCTGGTTGTGAATTATTGGCCGAGTATGGTGTTCCTTCGCCCGGGCTGGACACGATGTATCTTCTTGAGGCTGGACAGGTTTATGAACGCAGCACGGCTGCTCTTCGCATCGCAAGAAGATTGCGTGGATATGGAGTGGCTGCCAGCATATGCCTTTGGATTCCCCGTTTCCTCCGGGATTTCTGTTACCGGGTGATCGCCCGGAATCGCCACCGGATTCTGCAAGCAAATCATTGTTTCCTGCCCACCGAGGACCAAAAAAAAAGGTTCTTGGGGCTCTAGAGTGGTCACGGTAATTCCCTTGAATCCATGAAAATTCGTAGGAGAATTAAGACTAAGCCGTTCTTATCATGAAACTATTCTTCAATGGGCTTCTCGTTCTCGCCATGAGCCTCTGTCTCACATTGGCCGGCATTGCTGATGTGGAGGAGACCATTCAAAAGTATCGGGCTTCTTTCGAGAAGCGCATGAATGCCGAACTGGATGAGTATGGGAATGCGGCGAGGAAGGCGCGGCTCAATTACGTCGATTCCCTGAAAAAGGTAAAGGGGGAGCTCTCAAGGTCCGAAAAACTCAAGGCTGCGGCCGAGGTTCTGGATGAAATCGAGCTTGTTGAGGGAGGGGAAGACCCCGGGCCACTGTCTCCCGATGCAGATTACCGCTTTAAGCGAGTCCGCGAAACATGGGAGCGGGGGTTGTCCGAAATCCAATCTGCTCGTGGCAAAAAGCTCAAGACCACCCTGAGTATTTATTTCCGAGCTCTTGACGCCGAAAAGCGGAGACTCACTCGAAATGGAAAAATCAAGGACGCTCTGGTAGTTGAGCAGGAGGAATTGAGGGTCAGGAGTCTTCCTGAAGTCAAGGCGATGGCAGCCTCGACAGCCTCGGAGAAAGAGCCGAAAAAGCCATCAGAGAATCTGGCGTTGGCCTCCAAGGGGGCGCGGGCTGATGGGGCCCGGAGGCCCGACCTTATGATTGATGGCAAAACGGATCACGAAACCCGAGAGGGATTCGCGTTTGGGCCCACTCCCTGCAATTTTACGATCGATCTTCGTTCCGTTAGACCGATTGGTCTGATCAGGTTTCTTCTATATGAGCTGGACAGCCGGAAGTATGGATACCGTCTGCTGATTTCAGCCGATGGAGAGTCCTGGGAAGTGGTTGGTAGCGAGAAAAAAGCCAAAGGGTGGCAGGAGATCAGTCTCGAAGATGCCGAGGCCCGCTACGTGAGGATCAACGGGATCAGCAACACGGCCAATAACGACTTCCATGTCGTTGAGGTAGAGGTTTATGAGCCTTAGGGGAGAGCTGGACGGATAGGTTCACCTACCGGATAAAGCTACGCGGGAATCTTGTTGTTTTTCAGGAGCCAACTCAGGCGAGGCCCGGGTCGCACAGCATCATCGTAGTCGTTCCTCAGGGCCAGTGCCCTTTGGGACACACACATCAATTGAGTCAGTCTCGCACATTGAAGACCCTCGCGTTTGCGGGGAGCAAAGGAGTTGCGGCTCTGGGAATGCTGGCAATCGCGGCGGTGTTGTCACGGGTATTCGACAAGGTCGACTATGCGACCTATCGGCAAACTCTTCTGGTCTACCAGTTTGTGGGTCCGCTCCTGGGATTGGGCCTGCCTGCAGCACTTTTTTATTTTCTTCCCGGAGAGACGAGTCGACTTCGGTCGGTCCTCCTGGAAAACCTCATCCTTCTCGGGGCCCTCGGCGGTCTGTTCTCTCTCTTCCTCGCACTTGGGGGAAACCGGCTGATCGCTCTGCAGTTTTCCAATCCTGAACTGGAAGAGACGTTACTGATCTTTGCGCTCTATCCCCTTCTCTTTCTTCCGACCACTGCAGTAAGTGCGGTCCTCGTCGTGCAGGGGAAGGTTAAATGGTTGTTGCTTCATACGTTGGCTACCCGGTTAGCTCGAGTAGGCCTTGTGGTTGGAGCGGTGTGGTTTTGTGCAGCGGGGCCTGCCGGTGCGGTTGGAGCAACAACCATTTCAGGAATCATCGTTCTGAGCTCCGGCCTGTTTCTCATGCTGCGAGCTGTGCCCGGAGAGAAAGGGAGCCGGCCCACTCTTGCGGGAATGTCGAGTCAGCTGAAATATGCAGTGCCCATTGGACTGGCCCTGATGCTGGAAAAACTCGCGATGGGGGTGGATCAGGTCCTCGTGTCGATGCTGTGTAGCAGGGAGGATTTTGCGGTGTTTTCGAATGGGGCGATGGAAATCCCTTTTATCCAGATGATCACCGTCCCTGCCACGGCGATCGTGCTGCCCGAGCTTGTTGCCCTTTATAAGAGCAATAACAAGAAAGAGGCCCTTCTCTTATGGAGAAAAGCAGCGCGCAAGGTCGCGGTCGTTCTCCTGCCAATTGGAGGAGTTCTCTTCGTGATTGCCCCGGAGTTAATGACGGTTCTCTATTCGGAGGATTACGAAAATAGCGCAGGTCCTCTCCGGGTGTATCTCCTGCTTCTGCCCGCTCGCCTCGTCTTTTTTGCCGCCATTTTTCAGGCGGCCAGTCGAACGGATCTTATTCTAAAACGCGCGGTGGGAACTCTGGTTCTCAATATTGTGGTAAGCTATCCTCTGGTCTCCCATATGGGTTTCCAAGGAGCGGCGTGGGGGACTGTGATCGTGTTCTGGGGCTATGTCTTTCCTTATTGTCTGTGTCACTGCAGCCGCCTGCTGGAAACCAGATGGTTCAAGCTCATGCCCTACCGGCAGGTGGGAATCATTTTGCTGCTGATAGCGGCTGCGGGAGCCTTGGCCTCCCTTGCACGGGCCTATCTCGCTCTGAGTAACGCATTTCTGGTGGGAGCAGCAACCGCGACCATTATGTTGATTCTTTTGCTGCCCCCTCTTGCCCTACTTTTTCGTAAAGATTTGTCCGGCTACTGGCAGGCAATCCAGAAACGAGTGTCAGGAAAAGTGCAAGGGCCTCCTGCCGGCTCCTGATAGGTCGTTCAGGCCACTGCGAAATATGAACTAAGAGAATGGTCGTTTTTCATCATCCCAAGAGACTGCATGCAGAATCCAATGTTGCGTCGTTGATTCGTCCAGCCCGCATGTATGAAGCGTTCTCCCGGATTGGCGAAGAAGTTCTCGAGATCACTGGGAATGGCCCCGAGCGCGAGAAAAAATGGGAGGATCTTAAGCCGCGAATCCTCTCCGAGGTGGGCGAAGGGGTCTTTTACTCGGAGTCAGTCAATGTCCCGCCTGCTCTGACGTGGCTTAGAAAGAAACCGCACCGGATGAATTTCGATTATCGATTGATCCAATCCATACGGAATGCCGGAATGCCGACGGGACTGTTTTACCGGGACATCCACTGGGGGTTCGAGCGTCCCCGTGGAGGAGGTCTGCGGCCCTTTATCAAGAACAAGTGTATTCCTGTGTTTGGGCGGCGGGAGCTCAAGCACTATGAGCGCTCTGTGGATGTTCTTTTTCTTCCGGATGTCCGAATGGCCGATTATCTGCCGCTGACGTTTGCGAACTCTGAAATCCGCTCGCTACCACCCGGGGGTGAGCAGCAGGAGAATCCCGCGCGGAAATTTTCTCCGGAAGGGGGAATTAACCTTTTGTATGTAGGGAACATTGCTCCACCGATATACGACCTCCGAGGATATTTTGCGGCTAGCGCAGAGGAGGAGAAGGTCCGGCTCAAGGTGATCACGCGCGAAAGAGCGCTGAAACTCCATGGGGCACTCTATGAATTCAACGATGTTGATGGACCGCAGGTTCTTCATGCACAAGGGCAGGAACTGCAGCAGCACTATCAGGAGGCGGATATTGCGCTCTGTGTCTGGGAGGGTGTGGAGTATCACCGGTTCGTCATGCCGGTAAAGGTCTACGAATCCATAGCGCATGGAGTGCCCCTGATTGTCTCCTCAAGTGCCGAGGTTCTTGCTCGTTTCGTGGAGAGAGAGAAAATTGGCTGGGTGGTGCAGAATGCTGATGAATTTACGATGCTGCTACGGAGACTGGCGGAGCATCCTGGAGAAATTGTTGAGCGTAGGCAGGCGGTCGAATCAATTCGTCATCTACACACTTGGGACCAGCGTGCCCGGGAAGTGGTTGAGGCCTTGAGGGGGGCTGAACCTGCTGCTCATACGGAGAATGAAATCACGAAAAGATGATAAGAAGGCTACGTCAACTGCTACTCAAGAGAATCAATTTCAGTCTGCGGAAGAGTTTGAATGGAAGGTCTTTCCGCATACC
>DFWB01000200.1:0-431 GCA_002380675.1 Akkermansiaceae bacterium UBA4145 | reverse complement strand
ATTTCAGTCTGCGGAAGAGCTTGCATGGAAGGTCTTTCCGCATACCCATGGTCGCGGGGCTGGGAGGGGCAATGCGGAGGCACCATGAACCTTGGATGCTGCAGAATCTCGTGCAAATTGCGGAACAGGCGGAGGGAGCCTTCGTTGATGTAGGCGTGAATCTTGGGCAAACGCTGTTAGCCGTGAAGTCGATTGGCGAAGACTGGGATTACGTCGGGTTTGAACCGAATCCCTGCTGCCTCTTTTACACCATGAATCTGATCCAGCTTAACCAGTTGGAGAAATGCGTGATCTATCCGTTTGGTATTGCCGGTTCAACCGGGACCGTAGACCTGCGCTTGAAATCGCTGACCGGGGGAGAGGGTAGCATCGTTCCGGGTTTCCGACCTGAGGAGGAATACAGGCGCCGAATCAAGGTCCCCGTGATGGGA
>DFWB01000350.1 GCA_002380675.1 Akkermansiaceae bacterium UBA4145 | reverse complement strand
ACGGCGACTACGGGAACGAGCAGGGCGGTGATGGCGAGGGGAATCGCTTCGGTGAGCCAGAGGATGGCGGCGAGGGCGAGGATGGCGAGGCCAGTACGGACCTGCGCTGCGGTATGGGTAGCAGTATCCTCGATCGGCAGGAGCCAGTAGATGAGGGCAAATGCGATCAGGGCTACCCCGATGGAAAGTGCCTTGAATTGGCTCGATCGTCCGGGCTCGCTGGCCTGTTCCTCCCGGACGGTAGTTTCTTTCTCGTCGGCCATCGCCTACTGCTTAGGGGGAATGAGTTGAATGGGCAAGCGTGACAGTCCCGACTACGGTGTTTAGGCTTTCCTCATGGAGGTGCGCCAGCTTTCTGAACAGAAGCCGTTTACAACCAAGGATGGATCCACGATCCGAAGTATTCTGGATCTGAGCAACGCTCCAGTAGAGCAGCAGAGTCTTGCCGAGGCGACGATCGCCAAGGGTAATGCCACGGAGCGGCATTACCACAAGGTCAGCGAGGAGTTCTATTTTCTCCTCGAAGGGGAAGGGGTCATGGAGCTCGACGGAGAAACCCGCGTGATGCAATCGGGGGATGCGGTCGTGATTCCGGCAGGAGCGTGGCATCAGATCACCGCAACCAGCGACTTGCGTTTCCTGTGTTGCTGCGCGCCTCCCTACAGTCACGAGGATACCTATTTTGACTAAAACGGGATCTGCGCGATCCTAATTTTTGGAGATGTAGAGCCTCGCTCGGAATAATTTTGGGCTTGAGGCCGAGGCCCACGCCTTTAGCAATGGCGAGATGAAAGATTTTGGAATGATTGGAAGCGCTTTGGGAATCTCGATTCTGCTGTGCTCATGCGGAGAGAAGGCACCCGTCTCGGGAGATAATGAAGAGATTCAGTCAGCCGAGGCTAACGCCGGCGCTGCAATCCCAGAAAATCAGATCTGCCGGGTTGAACTTCATGACCCCAGCATGGACGGGATTCTCGACGCTTCGGTTCAACTTGAAGTGCTCGCCAAGGGCTTTGAAATTGCGGAGGGCCCCGTCTGGGTTCCCTCTATGAAGACACTTCTCTTCTCAGACGTGAAGGGGAATGCGATTCACCAATGGTCCCAAGAAAAGGGGTCGAGTGTTTTTCTTTCTCCAGGGGGACACACCGGAACCGTTCCTTTCTTTGAGGGTGGCGTGCTTGGGTCCAACGGTCTTGCCCTTGATCCTGCGGGGGACCTCATCATTTGCCAGCACGGAGACCGGAGGCTCGCCAAGTTGTCCTTCGACAATATTACTCAGGAGGGACTTTCTACGCTGAGTGCAACCTATGAGGGGAAACGCTTCAACAGCCCTAATGACCTGACCATTGTTGCCAACGGGGATATTTACTTTACCGACCCTCCTTATGGACACTGCGATATCGCGAACAGTGTTCCGGGGGAGGCGATGGTATTCGTCGATGATAAGCGGGAGATTCCCTATTGCGGGATCTATCGATATGAAGCCGCCACGGGAAAAGTCTCTCTGGTAAACGACGAAATGGATCTGCCAAACGGGATCGTGCTTTCTCCAGACCAGAAGTGGATCTACGTCGGAAGTTCAGACATGCAAGACCCCAAGATGTGGCGGTTCTCAGCAGAGGATGGTACTGGTGGAATCTTTTTTGAAGGGCCCTACGGCAAGGATGACGCCGGCTGGTTTGACGGGATGAAGATGCACACGAGTGGGAATATCTTTGCGACCGGACCCGGTGGAGTTCTCGTGATTTCTCCCGAGGGTAAGAAGCTGGCCACAATCAGGCTTCCAGACCCGGTCACCAACTGCTGTTTTGACGAGAACGAGGAGTATCTCTTCGTGACCTCATTTGCTTACGTTGCGCGGTTTAAACTGAAGAACTGAGTTCCTGTTCCCCCGGATCCGATCTTCTGCGGGTGAAGCGGTTCCGGGTTGTAGTGAACGAGGCGGTGTTCGGCGCCATTTGGTTAATTGGACGGATTGGTCCTGCCGTCCGACACCCATTGGAACCCTGCAAAGATGATCTTGGCTATGTCGGCACCTGATAGTGGCTTGATATCGACTTTTTTTGTCTGGGACCAATCCGCGAGAGGATTCTTGCTGAAACGGTGGATGAATCGTCCTGCTTCCAGAGTCATTTCCTGCCAGTCATCCGACGCAGTGATTCTTATGTCGGCCAGGTAGTGATTGTTGATTGCGATTTCCACAACCTGAGGCTGGGTGCAGTAAAACTTGAAGTGCAGCTGCGCACCTTCAGGGGCCTGCCATTTTGGATCGCTGAACTGCTCGTTAAAAGTTCCCCGAGGCGATAGTGCACGGAATCCAGAGATGCCATTTTTCCCCTCCACAGGGCCCGAGTTGAACCATGCTGCGTTGTTGCTCAGCTTCAGGGAACGCCTATCTGTCGCAATCGCGTCGCCGAGGCTTTCGGGGATCGTCGCTGTGAAAGGTGAGGAGCGTACTACAGTGTTGTCATATTGGATATTGGAGAAACCGAAGACATAGTCTCGTACGTTGAGGACCGGCATTTTTCCGATCCAGACATCGCCCTTGCGGCGCAGGGTGGCGTTGCGCCAAGCCCGGCCGTAGCTGACCGGGTTCTTGAGCGCGTAGTAGATTTCCAGATGATTTACCCTGTCCGGGTCGGCCGGCCTAACGTGCAGTTCTGGAACGCCTTGGGCGTCGAGGACGATTTTTGATCCGGCCTCTTCAGGCCAGTCGATATCCTTGCCTAAAACGTGTTTCTCCAGCCAGAGCCGGGCGTTTTGTCCGATGTCCCGCGTGTCGTGATGCCCTCTCGGCTGGTGGGCAAAGGACCAAGGGATGTTCGATTGGAAAGCCCGGAATGTTTGTTCTCCGCGTTCATGTCCTCCATGATGATCGTTAGTGCCGTTCAGCCAGAGGGCTGCGGCGGTGATATGTGGAGCGTGGGACTGGGGAGCGATCGTAGAGAGGTAAAGGGTCTCGCCGGGATTCTCCTCAGGTTTGTCAGTCTGACCATCAAACATCCAGACTCCTCGACTACGGTAATACTCGAGCCAACCTACGCCAAAATAGGCTACGAATGCCCTGATGCGCGGATCGGTTCCGAGGTTCCACATGAGGGTTCCGCCATAGGAGTAGCCCTTGGCTCCAAGGCGGTCAGGATCGACTTCCTTTTGAGAAAGAAGGTAGCTTAGGACCCGACGCTGAATAGCATACCAGAGGTAATCGTCGGTTTGTTCAGGGTTGGTGATGAAAGATCCGTCAGGGAGTTTTGACTTCACCCGGTATCCGATTCGCTTATCCATGTTTCCCCGGAGGAGTTTTTCTGGATATTTCGTGAAGTGGGCGCGGTCACTGGTTTCTCCGCAGTAGTCGTGGGCCATCACAGCCCATCCGTTTTTCACGTAATCCCTGTCGATGGCAGGCGCACCCATCCAGCCGTGGACGTTCAGCAGCCCGGGCGCATTTCGGGCTCCCGTTTTTACTGCGTATCTGCAGTAAACCCGGATTTCTTCGCC
>DFWB01000316.1 GCA_002380675.1 Akkermansiaceae bacterium UBA4145 | reverse complement strand
CCTCCAAGTGGGACAAGGTCCGGAACGAAGCGCTTGCTAAATCCCAGAACCAATTCTGACGAGGTGAACAAGGTGGTGAATGCAGGTGCGCTGGGTCCGACTTCAGAAGTGAAGTCATCAATCGTGAGATTATGGGGGCCCCTGATATTCTGAGTAACCAGTGCTTTAATTTCACATGTTGAGCTGGTTTCGACCGCCCCGCCGGAGAACCTGAGCAGGCTTCCATTATTCTCGGTCGTTAAGGTGCCGCCGCATTCCGAGGAAAGAGCTCTGACAGTGACGCCTGCGGGCATAGGCAGAGTGAAGGCTAGTTGGCTGATCGGGCCTGGATTGACTGTGTTATCTACCGTAATGGTAAGTTCAGTGTTACTACCAATACCCACAGTATCGGGGGAGAGTGCCATTTCAACAACTGGAGGCGAGGCAACACCAGCGAATGACATGGATGAAGCGAGGAGGAATCCCAAGAACCAGGTAAAAAAACGGGACAGGGTGAGTCTACTGGGGGATTCTGTGTGTGAGTTCATCGAAGACAGGCGCAGCCTCTGAAAGGATGGAGAACACTTTGTTTTGCATATGGTTTGCCAACAAGCCTAATTCCTTGCAGTTAGGCGGATTCAATTGACCAAATATCAGGTGATTTGCGGGTAATTACCTTTTTCGGGTAGGACTGTTACCGGGAACACCATGATTTGCAGGACTAAGGGGAAAAGTATGCAGTCAAAGCCGGCTTGCCTAATAGGGTAAATTCAGACAAACTTCCGGTCTGCCACTTTCCCCCATGACGCACTCCGGTAGAAGTGCGCATTGACCGAAATCCATGAAAACAACGAGCCGATTGGCGACTCGCGCTACCCATCTGTCCGGGTTTACGATGATGGAATTGTTGGTGGCGATCTCGGTTGTGATGGTTCTTGCCGGGCTCACCCTGCAGGTGATGAAAAATGGGCGTGAGAAGGCTCAGCAGGTGAGAGCTACTCAGAAAATCAAGGACTTGGGTGCTGCCTTCGTCGCCTACACGGGCGAAAATGGAGGGTTGCTGCCTCGGGAAAACCACTCTGGATCGGGCGATACGTGGCAGGCTGCGTCGGAAGAGGCCGCGAGTGAGGTGTGGTACAATGCCCTCACCTTGAATATGTCGCGAAAGTCTGTGGGTGAGATTGGGGAGGAGGGGAAGCCTGAACTCTTTTATGAGGACGGCTATCCGCTTTTTGTTCCCGGCGCACCCTATCCGAAGAGCGAAAAGAAGCTGGAGAATCCGATGTTTGCAATCGGGATGAATAGTCGTCTGCAGCGCAGGGACAATGACACGGGGGATAAGCCTCAGGGCACATTGGCCTCGATTCAGGCTCCAGCGAGTACTGTCATTTTTCTGGAGCGGGGAATGCCGAAAGACGAAAAGGTAATACGCTCACAGGCCAACTTCTCAGCCTCTCCAAAAGCGGGACCGAAGGCGTTCGCCGGGAGGCATAACCAGAAAGGTCTTCTACTGTTCGCAGATGGACACGTTGAGGTAAAGTCTCCGAGGGAAATCCTGACCGGAAGTGGGCAAGTGAAAACTCTCGAGGAAGGAAGTAGTGTGGTGTGGACAAGGGATCCAGATGATGATCCCAACTGAGGGAGCCTTCTCCTCGTCGCGATGGCCTGTTAGCCGGTCGTACGTAACCCAGCTGCGATGGCGTTGATGGAAAGGAGCATGCGAGGCAGAAGGCCTTCTGCCTCCGCTTCCCCGCCAGACTGGATTTGTTGGCGCCATTCTCTGAGAAGCGACACCTGTTGCTGATGAAGAACCTTTAGTGGAGCTTCACGGATCTCGAGTGTTTTTGCCATCCGGGGCCTTCGCTTAAGGATGTCCCCATCGTAGAGTTCAGTCAGTAGTTCACGGGTGCGATTGAATTCGGCAACAATGATTTTCATGAAGCGGTCTCTCAGGGACTCGTCTTCAACCAGCGAAGAATACTGAGTCATCACCTCCAGGTTTGCGGAAGCCAGATTGGTTTCGACGTTGGTTAAGGTATAGCCGAGGAAGGAGGACTCGCGAAATTCCTCCTTGAGGCGAAGGAAACGTTCTGGTTGCTGCGTTTTTAGAGACTCGAGGGCTGTGCCGACTCCGAACCATCCGGGTAGATAGAAACGGGCCTGTGTCCATGAGAAGACCCATGGGATCGCTCTGAGATCATCGATGGAGTGACCTTTTTTGCCTGTTCTCCTGGTCGGGCGGGAACCAATGCAGGAGTTCTCCAGCGCATCGATGGGGGTGACCTGTCGATAGAAATCGATAAATCCGTCGGAGCGGAGCAGTGTCTGGTAGGCTTCTTGACTCGCCTTGGATAAGTCCGGAAGGAAATCTTCCGCCGGATCCTTGTGGCTCTCCGGTCTGCTGTGAATTGCGGTCGTAATAGCGGTGCCGGCGAGAAGGAGTTCCAGATGATAGGTAGCGTTGGCAAGGTTAGCATATTTCTGTGCAATCGTTTCGCCTTGCTCTGTCATTCGAAACCCGCCACTCAATGAACCATGAGGGAGAGAGGCCATGAACCAGTGCGTTGGTCCAGCACCACGAGAGATCGTGCCGCCGCGTCCGTGAAAGTATCGCAGTTTTATGTCATGCCGGCGCGCTACTTCTGAAAGATTTTTCTGTCCCTGGTTGAGGGCCCAGGCAGCGGCTAGGATGCCACAGTCCTTATTGGAGTCCGAGTAGCCGAGCATGACCTGCTGTTCTCCTGAGCGCCGTCTCTTAACGATCGGATGCCTGAGAAATTGGTCGAGAATTCCGGGTGCCCGATGGAGATCGTCGATGGTTTCGAATAACGGAACGACTTCAAGAGGGCAGATGAGCCCCTCTGACGCGGGAGTCATCAGTCCAGCTTCCCGGGCCAGAAGAAAGACACCAAGAAGGTCGGATACCTGGCGAGTCATTGAAACAATCAGGCCTCCAATTCCTGCTGGGCCATTTTCTTCAAGGTGCGCTGCGATGACGCGGTAGGAGTCGAGTACGAGAGTTGCCTCCTTGCCTGCATCGAGGCTGTCGTGAAGAAACGGTCGGGTAGATTGTAGTTCTTCGTTGAGAAATGCTACCCGTTTGTCTTCAGGCCATTCCGCATAGTGTGCGCCATCCTCTACCCCTGCAGCTGCGAGTAATTGCGAAATCGCGCGATCATGGAAATCGGAGTTTTGTCTGATTTCAAGGGCGGCAAGGTGAAAGCCGAAAATTTCAAGTTTGTGCCGGAGCGGGCGGATGTGCTGCTCCTCAATAAGCGCACACCCATTCGCAATGATACTTTCAGAAATTAATTCGAGATCACGGGCAAGGGCCTCGGGATTTGAGTAGCCGGGTGCGCCATCGATCTGGGCTTTAAGTCGGGCAGCCATGAGGCACGCCAGATGACGCCATGGCTCCTGGCCGACCTGATGCTGGAGCTTGTTGACGACATCCTCATCATGAAGAGAGAGGCCAAGTTCTATAATGCGGTTCTGTAATTCCCCGGGGACTTCATTGTGATGAATGGAGAGTGTCAGGATGGAGGCGAGATTGGTGATCTCACGGTGGAGCAGTTCGAGTGCCGCATCGCGGAGAAGCTCAAGAGAGCGTTCTGTTACCTCAGGCGTCACGAGAGGATGGCCGTCGCGGTCCCCACCAATCCAGGTTCCGAAAGAGAGCCTTGGGATATTTCCTGCCTCGCGAAGTTTCTCCAGTGGAAATCCCGCATCGCGCCACGCTTCCGTAAAGTGAAGGTCAAGGCGGTTCAGGGATGCGGGGAATAGATCGCGCAAGTAGTGAATAGCCTCGTTGAGTTCATGGTAAATGTCAGGGCGAACAAGATGGATTTCTCCAGTGCGCCACAAGCTCTCCAGCGCGGTAACCATTCGCTCTCGGATTCGTCGGCGCTCCCGTTCCGTGTATTTGGGATACTCGCTTCGCACCAGCTGGTTGTAGAGAGCGCGGAGGCGCTCGCGGATGGAACTTCGCTTGGCCTCAGTCGGGTGGGCGGTCAGGACAGGTTGAACGCTCACATCTCCAAGGAGCTTGATAATATCATCGGGGGAGAGTCCAGCCGCGGTCATATCCTTCAGAGCGTGGGGCCAGAGACCGCGAATGGAGTCGGCCCCCAGTTCTTTTTCTCGCTCTCGCCTGATGGCGGAGGCCACTCGCTCCTCGACCATATTGAGAAGCTGGAAACCCACCGAATACAACTGCTGTGTGCCCTTAGGTAATTCGCCCTCGGGGACCTGTCCACTCCATGGAATATAGGGGATAAGCTCATCTTCACCGAGCGACTTCAATGCATCGGAGAGGCAGGAAATCAGGTAGGACAGGGTTTCGTCGATCAGGTCGAAGCCTTGAACTCGCAGTTCATCCCGGGTGGTGTTCGAGGAGGTCATGGGCAGGGAATTGAAGCCCCCTTCCGCCTGTAAGTGAAGTGTTCTCTTTCAAACGAGGCGATTAGGCACCTGATGAGTTGAGTATGAAAATGCTCGCGTCGGGCTACTGCATCTGGAAAATCGCCAGTCACATCGAAAAATGAAACACATAGTCGCCCTCGCAATTTCTCTCACTCTTCCTTTCAGCTCTCTTTTTGCAGAGCACCACGAACTGCCCAAGCCCGATAAGGACGGATGGATTACCCTTTTCAATGGAAAGGACCTCACGGGGTGGAGCGGTAGCCCTGACGTATGGCGAGTCAAAGAAGGATATATCTCGGGGCAGATTGATAAGCTTAAAGGAGGAAATACGTTTCTTATCTATCAGCATCCATTCGCTGATTTCGAATTGGAGGCAGAATGGGTCCTTGTGGACGGAAAGGGGAATAGCGGTATCCAGGTTCGTTCCAAACAGTCCGAGAGTGGGGCCAATAAATGGGTAGTCAGTGGATATCAGGCGGATATCGGAAACGGGTGGTATGGAAAGCTTTACGAGGAGAGGGGTCGTGGCGTGCTTGCGGGCACCTATAAGAACAAACCCACGATAAAGAAGGACAATGGCTGGAATAAGTATCTGATCACAGCGAAAGGGTCAAAGTTGACACAGGAACTTAATGGGGTTGTTACCATCGAGTTTGATGACAAGGATCCGAAGAAGAGCGCTTCAAGCGGGGTCATTGGATTGCAGTACCACTCTCCCGGGGGGTTTGAGGTTCGGTTCCGCAAGATCAGAATCAGGCCTTCCAAATAATCTGGCGTTGCCAGTTGCTGATGGCATTCTTCGGGGCGACAGGCCCCGAAGACCGTCGTTATCCAATAGACAGATGGATGCTGTTAGCGAACATCGATGGCCACATTGTCAATCGACCATCCACTGAAAGAGTCGCCACTAGCGTCACTGGAGAACCAGAATTCTAGAATAATTTCTTCTCCCAGAGCCACAGAGGAGAGGTCTTCACTCAGGGGGACCCAATCGGCATCAAATACCGAGGGGTCAGGGTCGATGTTGGCAAGAACACTGCCATCACGGGCTCTCAGGACTCGTACGCCGAAGAGGTCGCCAAGGCCGTCTGCATCACGATAGTGATCCATCATGAAAGTGGCTCGCGTAAAGTTTCTGCGAGTCAAATCAATCGCCGGAGATCGGAGAAAGATATCGGCATTGTCTCCATAGTTGCCAAGGTTGGTAGTGAATGCGCGGGTCGATCTGTCAGCTCCAGTGGAGGGGCCGGTGCCGGCCGCCGGTAGACCAAGCTGCCACATGGTTTCCTGATTGGCGTTGTTGGAGCCCACAGTCCATCCGTTCGGTCCTGACTCAAAGTCCTCCAGGAAGAAAGGAGGAGCATCCCTTTCCACGATAACCATGAAGAGGTTCTCTTCGGTGGGTCGGGGGAAGGTCTCGACGTTGAGGGGGGCGGTGGCAGCAATGTTCTCCTGCCAGATGCGCCAGCTAGCGGGGTTTCCTTCGTTGGCTGGGTTGGAGCTTGCGAGAATGTCGTAGACCTTGCCCTCGTGGCTCTCAAAGGAGAGCTCAAGATTCCGACCTAAGCTCCGAATACCAAATTGTCTCTCTGTAGACATGGTGCTCGAGATCTCAATGTTATCAATGAGAAGGGTTTGGGTAGCATCGCCCACTCGCGCTGAAATAACAAAAGAGTAAGAGTCGTCAGGGGTGAAAGGGCCGGTGCTGATATCGATGAGCTCAGCATTGGTATCGAAACCGGTGGTAATAAAAGTGGCCCCGTCAACGGGGTCCCAGATGACGGAAATAGCTCCCGAGACAGTAGCTCCATCCCGGAGGATGGGGCCGTTCACGAAGGCGAAGTTTCCTGCCTCTGCTCCCCTCGTCTTACCCGAGATACTCAAACCCTGTTCGGTGTCAAAGTTTCTCCATGTGTCGACCTCAAAAGATAGATTTTCAGTGACTCTATCCTCGTTTTGCATGCCCTCCTCGCCGGATCCGAGTATACCGAGCGGTGCATTGCCGTAGTTCAGAGAAAATCCGTCTGCCGGGACATCTTGGAGTGGGCCATCGGCGATCGTGACATCGAAGTTTGCGGTCCAGCCCCCGGATGATCCTCCGAGGGCGGGAATCGAGAAGCTCGACCGACCCAGCCTCTGGCCGTCAACCGTGAGCCGGAGTTGACCATTCTCCACGCTGGCTGCGGCACCAGCTATGACGGTGCCATCACCGAGGTCCGTGGTGCCATTTGGAAACCGGTCAAAATCCTGATAGTAGCTGGTTGGAGGGGCGGTGTAGAGGGTGGGATTCCGGCCTGCTAAAATTTCAACATTATCCCCCATGCTGTCCCCGTCCGTGTCAGGGTTGTTCGGGTCTGTTCCCGGTTGCTGGTGATGAACGAAAGGCTCTGTTGGATTCTCCACGCCGTCAGGCAGCCCATCACGGTCGCTGTCCGCGTTCAGGGGGTCTGTGCCCGTATGCGACGAGTTTAGAAAGATGCCGGTATTATCCTCCACAC
>DFWB01000343.1 GCA_002380675.1 Akkermansiaceae bacterium UBA4145 | reverse complement strand
TCTCTTCTGGAGCTGGCCGACAGGACAGCCGAGCGCATCCCTGAGAAAGGGTAAATACACTTTGATGGGCTACCGTGCGGAGGAGTACCGGAGCAAAAAGGACCGAGAGAGGATCGAGAGGTTGGTGAAGCGGCTTCATCCCCTCGTAGAGAAGGAGATGAAGCGTAAGATTGAGAGACGGGAGCTATTTTCGCTCATCTTCAACAGCAGCTTCAAAACCCAATCTACCGAGGCCTTGCGGAGGCAGCTCGTGCATCTGAATGGATTTCAGGAGTCGTGGAGCGGAGCTATTAAGGAGAAGGCGGGAGTCTTCAGAAAGTTTGAGCTGTATGATCTTGAAGGTGATCCTCGCCAGTTGACGGATATCGCGACCAGAGAACCCGAAGTGACGGAGCGCTTAAAGAGAGAGTTGCTGCGGATCAATGCCAGCGTGCTGTCCGATGCTCCAATCTGGGGTAAGGAGGCACTTGAGCGAGAGAATGAGGAAGAGACCTTGGAGCAGTTGCTTGTCAGGTTGAATACCCATGAGCTTCCTGCGGCCTATAAGGTTGCCGTGCATCAGGACTACGTTGACCGGCGAATTGAAGAGATGAAGCCCACCCAGAGGCCATTGGTTGGGGCACTCTGGAAGGAGCAACAGCGTCTGCACCCAAATATGAAAAATCGGGGACACTCATTTATACGAATTCTCGAGTATATCGCTGGCGGCGGACAAATACCCGGGAAGTGAGAACAGCGTGACGAGTAACCTTGTCAGGAAAGCCACATCCAGTTCGTTGCCCGGCGGGATTGGACTGGCGGATCGGGAGGGATTCGAACCCTCGATACCCTTTTGAGGTATACTCCCTTAGCAGGGGAGCGCTTTCGACCACTCAGCCACCGATCCGTTCTTTCACTTACTAGGTGAGTGCGGAGAGAGGGAAACCATAGCGAAGGAGATTCGTCAATGGTGAGAAAGGTGATATCACTGAATTTTCGTGTCATATCGATTGTCCAGACTATGAAGAGGTGTGCGGTTTTATTCCCAGTTATCCCCATTGCTTTTCGTGATAATGATCCTCATGGGATCAATCACCAGTTGTGGTCTATCTGGAAAAAGTAAACATTCGGGTGGCGCAGGGTCGCAGCCTGATGATGAGGCGAAGGGCCCGGAGGAGGTAAGAGCTCCTCCGATGAGGACGATTGGTGAAATCGTCTCTGTGCATCCGGACGAAAACTTCGTCCTAGTCAAAAGATTCCTCCAAGCTGGTGCTTTCGGTAGCGAAATGATCGCATCGGTCAGTCCGGAGGGAACAACAAGCTCTCTCATCTTGACCGGAGAGAAGCTGGGGCGCTTTTATGCTGCGGATATCAAAGAGGGAAAGCCTTCGAGGGGCGATTTAGTTGTTATGCGGAGAACGGACGGAAAGGGTCCCTCGGGCGGGAGATCGGAGCCTAGCTCCGAGATGGAGAACATCACGGAGTAGCGTTTTCAAAAAAAATCTCGCAAATTCGGCCTTTAAGAGAGCTTTATTGCCCCTTGGAGCCCGATTACCTACTTTTTTTTAATTAGATCCTTGAAAAGTTTATAAAAATTGGAATACACTTCTCCCGAAGCTGCTGGGCACCCAAACCTACCCAAAATCATCACAGTCGAATAGTCATGAAATCAAGCACAGCCAACCAATCAAGAGGTGCAGTCCAAGCGGACGCTGATCGTCTTGCGGACTTTGTCCTCTTCACACAGCGCTCCTGCATCCTCAACCTCTCCAACGAGCTTAACCGTGGTAACATCTCTTTCCCCCAGTTTTTCCTGCTCGCCTACCTTTCGAGCGAGGACTACCTGACGATGTCCGACATCGCCAAGAAAATGGGCCATTCTACAGCTGCCGCTACTGGGCTTGTCGACCGGCTCGAAAAGCTCGGTTATGTCGAGCGAGTGCATGCTGCTGAGGACCGTCGCAAGATCATGGTCCGCATTACCCACAAGGGCACTGAGCTTGTTGCTCACATGCGCAAGGAAATCGCTACTAATCTCGCCGATATCATGTCTGAAATGGACGAAGAAGAGGCTGAGACCCTTGATCACGCGCGGCGTGTGGTAACCCGCTAGGGAATTAATTTTCTATCATCCATGCCGGGGAAACTTGGCATGATCAAGAAGCCCCCGTTATGGTTCCATCCATGACGGGGGCTCTTTCTTTTCTGGACAGGGTGCGTGCTCTAGCCGGAGTCAAGGCCTGCTTCGTGCCCAGAATCCCGGATATCAGGGTATCGCGGGATAAGTGGGATACCCTTGAAAAGCTTCAGCCAGCACATGAGGTGGCAGTAAAGGCTCTTGGTTTTGATTGGCATAATCTCTGGAGAGCAGAACAGGTTCATGGAGATTTGGTCATGCAGATTCCGGCAGAAGGGGTGGAGGGGCAAATCGTGGAAGGAGCGGATGGGCTGGTTACATGTGGAAGGGAAGGAGTTCTTCTTGGCATCTATGTGGCCGATTGTGCGGCAGTGTATATCTGTGATTGCCACACCGGAGCTCTTGGCCTGGTTCACTCTGGCAGAAAAGGCACGGAACAGGCTGTTGTTGTGAGAGCTATCGAGAAAATGGGCGCGGCATATGGATCCGACCCCCGTAATCTGGAGGTGGCGATCTCTCCCTGTATAAGACCTCCGCGGTATGAGGTAGACCTCCCTTCTCTACTGAAGGAGCAATTGTTGGGAGCGGGCATTCCGTCCGGGCAGATAGTCTCGAGTGAAGAATGCACGGGCGCTCACGTTGACAGGTATTATTCCTACCGGGTAGAGAAGGGAAATACGGGACGAATGCTGGCGCTTCTCGGCCGAAGGATGAACAATGTGCTGCCGGTATGACCGTTTTTGCCCCAGCGAAGCTCAACTTTTCTCTGCAGATTCTCGGCAAAAGAGAAGATGGATTTCACGAGCTCGAGACCCTGATGGTTCCTGTGGCAGGGCTTTGTGATCGTCTTGAGATCCATCCTTCAGAGTCTTTTAAGCTTGAGACAGGTAGTGCGGAAGTCGGACCAGTTGAAGAGAACCTCGTGACGAGAGCTCTGCGCCTGTTTGAAAAGAGCGTGGGGCGTAGATGCCCTTATCATATCAAGCTTGAAAAGCGTATTCCTTCGGGAGCGGGTCTCGGTGGTGGTAGCAGTGATGCGGCTGCAGTTCTTCGCGCTCTGAATGATGCTGAGCAGGCAGATTTCAGTGATACTGAGCTGGAGGAGATGGCTGCGCTCCTCGGATCGGATGTGCCTTTTTTCCTCCGAGATTCGCCATGCTGGTGCCGGGGTAGGGGTGAAATTTTGGAGGAGACCACCCTGCTCGCGCAGGAGGTTGTCCTTCTCAAGCCAGCCTTCTCCGTCAACACCGTAGACGCTTACCGGAGGTGGTCAGAATCTACCAATCTCACCGGTGTCTTCTACGATCCCCAGCGAGTAGATGACTTACGGATGGTTAATGACCTGGAACGTCCAGCGTTTGCGAGATTCCCCTTCCTCGCTGAATTGAAGATGTGGCTGCTTGACCGTCATGGGGTGAAAGGTGCCATGATGAGTGGCTCGGGTGCGACCGTATTTGCAATTCTGGAAGAGGGAGTAAGAGCTGCGGAGCTGGTGGCAGACGCTCAGAAAGAACTGGACCCTAAGCTCTGGTGGTGGGCTGGATCGACGTCCACTCCGATCAGGAAGCGCTGACCATTGCGTAGATGGTTGTTCCGGGGGGAACGTCCTGAAGACCAGCTTCTGCGGGGCGGAGGCCGCGATCGTTATCATGCAGGAACATGATGACTGCATCGTCTCCATGGTTCTCGAAAAAATTCTGGAGGCTGAATACCTCTGTAAGCAGCGTTTTCACGATACGGCCACCACTTGAGGAGAGGTTTTCAAGTTTCTGGAAGGTAGGCTCTCCGCTGAAGCAGATTCTACCCCGGCGATGAGCTGCGACAGAGGTGGAGGGATGTTGATCCTTATCGGAAGTAGGGATTTGCCAAACGTTGGACTTGCCGAAGATATGAGCATACTCATGGGTGGCCAGAGAGTTTACCTCATCATTGGAGGTTCCTGCGACGAGATGGTTTATACCCGGGAACTCCAGGTTTTCTTCCACGTGCTCGGACAGAATGTTCGCACGAGTTGCGTGAAGGCCTGCCATTCTGGCGGCGGCTATGTTGCCGTAGCGTGTGTCGAGAAGCATGACAGGGTGCCCATCTTCGTGAAGAGAGGATGCGATTTCGCGAATCCATGGGTCAGCCCCAGCGAAGAGGACTCCATCAGCTGCTGAAGGGGCTACCCCTAGTGAAAGCGCGAGACGCCTCGCGCTGAGACCGTAGAAGAATACGGTCCCAATGATGATCATGAAAACGGTTGGGACCATCTGGTTTGCCTGCTCTGCGATTTCCGGAGCGAGAGCTCCGTCGTGGGCGGCATGGCCGAATTCAATCGCAAAGACAGAGGTGACCGCAGCGGCAACGATTCCCCTTGGAGCGAGCGCCGCGAGAAAGGAACGCTCACGGAAATCCAGTTTCCCAGAAGCGAGGCACGAGAGATACACGGAAGCGGGTCGAACGACGATGATCAGGATTGCGAGAAATATCAGACTGGGGACGGCGACCGAGGAAAGGTCGGCGGGATCAATACGGCCAGCGAGGACGATGAACAAAACCGAGATGATAAGGACTCGAAGGTTTTCATTAAACTCCAGAATTTTACGGACGGAGACGGACTTCTGGTTGGCGAGAGCAATTCCCAAAACAGTAACTGTGAGAAGGCCGGACTCTTCCTGGAAGGAATTTGAAGCGGCAAAGGCTGCAGCGACTACTGCGAGTAGGAATACACTTTCGAGAAATTCCGGGATATAGTGTCGCTTCAGAAGGAACTCAATGATCTTGGCGATAAGCAGGGCAAGAACGATGCCAACCAGCATTGTTTTTATCAGCGCGATGAACACCGCGCTCCCGGCAGATTGAAGTCCGCCCGCGACGGCAGCCTGAAAAACAAGGACGGCAAGGATGGCTCCTATGGGATCAACTACGATCCCTTCCCATTTCACGATGGAGGAAATCTTTCGGGAAGGTTTGATGACCCGCAGGAGCGGTCCGACTACGGTCGGTCCGGTAACAACCAGAATCGCCCCAAGCAGAGCTGCGACCCGCCAGTTCCACTGGAAGATCATAGCTGCTCCGACGCTGCCGAGAATAAAGGCAATGGCAACTCCCAGCGTACAGAGGCGGAGGATGGGGACTCCGGCTTGCTTAAGCTCAGAGAATTTCAGGGTAAGTCCTCCTTCAAAAAGGATGACGGCAACAAAAAGGCTTACGACGGCCAGGAGGGTATCTGTTTCGCCTCCGAGGTAAGCATCTATCTGCGCCCCGGTGGTTATGGAAAGTCCAAATCCGAAGGCGAGTAGAATGAGAATGGAGGGTATTTTGAGGCGCCACGCGAGCCATTGAGCGAGAATCCCCAAGGCCAGAACAAGGGCGAGATAGACAACTGGAGTCACAGATAAAGTGTGGGAAATTCAAGGCTCATAGAGAACCTCTAATTCCCTCAGCCGGGAATTCAGGCAGAAATCAGGTGTATGGCAAGGAGTGGCAGATGCCCGGGGGGTAGAATTTGAAAAGTTCGTGGTTTCCATAAGTGTCCATAGAAGGCACGTATTGGTCGTGCGAAACCGCTTCTATCAGGAATTCGATTTCGAGAGATTGTCGGGTGCTCTCCCTCCAGAGGGCGATTTCCGGAGCCCGTTCCAAGTCGATCGTGACCGAGTACTTCATACCACTGCTTTTCGGCGCCTGCAGAATAAGACTCAGGTTTTCTGGAGTGGGGAATATGATTTCTATCGAACACGGCTGACTCACTCTCTTGAGGTTGCCCAGATAGGTCGCTCTATTTGCGGATGGCTGCTCGCTTCTACTGACGACTTTTCGTCGGAAAACACGATTGATGCGGATTTGGTTGAGGCTGTATGCCTCTCCCATGACCTCGGACATCCTCCGTTCGGGCATGCAGGGGAGAGATCTCTCAATCACTTCATGGCGCCTTACGGAGGATTTGAGGGAAATGCTCAGACGCTCAGGCTTCTCACGGAACGCATTTTTTCGCAGCGGCGGACCGGAATGGACCCTTCCCGGGCCTTCGTGGATGGGATCCTCAAATATAAGTCGGGGTGGGGAGAGCTGAAGGAGGTAGAAGGCAAAGAGCCCGCGAATCACTTTATTTACGATGAGCAGTCGGAATACACGGAGTGGACATTGGGAGGGCGGGCATTTCCGGAAGAGCTGGAGGTCGGAAAGGTGCGAGATAGCTTTAAGTCGGTGGAATGCCAGGTCATGGATTGGGCTGATGATACCGCCTATTCGCTGAACGATCTGGCGGATAGCGTTCGCGCAGGCTTCCTCAATGAGGAATCAATTCGTCGGTGGGCGGAAAAAAGGGGATTGGAGTCGGGGCCGGACAGCTCCTTGGGCG
>DFWB01000141.1 GCA_002380675.1 Akkermansiaceae bacterium UBA4145 | reverse complement strand
CGCGGGCTCAGCGGGCGCGGGCTCCTCCTGAGCAGAGAGTCCTACGCAAAATAGGGCGAAGGCAATGAGCTGAATGAGAATTCCTTTCTTCATGATGGAGCGCAAAATCAGCCCTAGCACCCGTTCTGTCAACCGTGCAAAATCTCAGATACTCTCTCCCCCTAGAGAGGAATTACCTCTGCCCGGCCAGAGCTTACTCAAAGCACCAGGTAATCGCTCGGCGCAGGATCCTGACGAAGGATTCCTGCTCAAAATCGCTGACGTGTCCGAGAGAGGTATAGAACGTTTTTCCCCCGTCAGAGCGCTTAAAAGTCCACGCAAGGGGCTCCAGACGATCGATTCCAGCCACTTTGCCCAAGAGAAGTATGTTCTGACCGGGGCGGGGCGGACTGTTAATATAGAGGGACCCCCCACTCTGGAACTGAAAAGGGCTTTCATCACCGAGGAAATGAAGACCTTCCTCCGTGGAACGAACCTCGGTCGTCAGCGCGTTGCCATGATGACCAGTGTAATTCCCCCCAATTACCTCCGCATCCCACTCCTCCCAGACCGCGTGACCCTGCGGTGCAGGCTTTCCTCTCAGGGAGAACGCATGGCTGGCGGTTCTGATTCCTATCACGGGTTTCCCCTCCTGAATATGGTCTCGAACTAGCTTAAGGTCCGCCTGTGGCAAGGCTCTCCTACGGACACTGACAAAGAGAAGGTCCGCATCCCTGACCGCCTCGATACCGTGGAATGTATTCCGAGCTGCACCCTCTGGGTCTGCAAACACAAAGGTCGTCCTGAAGGATGGAGTGAGATGTTTGGATACAAATCCAGGCAGGGTCTTTTCCGTGTCATATTCACGCTCCCCGATCAGGAAGACAATATGCTTGCGGGAGTCTCCCGGAAACCGATGGGGAGCCCCTCCTAGAATCTGGTCACTGGAAACCGTAGGGCAGACATATCTCTCAACGTGGTTCACAATGAGATCGGTCCCCTCAAAATGACTGACCTTAGGTGGCATCGCCGGATTGTACATTGTATCCGTGAGATCCCGCATGAGGACCACATTCTTCCCGTTCCTCGCCATTTGGCGCAGCCCAAAGGGTCGCCCGAGCACACACATGTTGGTGTGCACTCCCACGAGAATCACATTCCTGATTCCACGCTGCTCAAGGAGGTTCCAGTTTTCCCTTCCAGAGTCGGTGATTACATCCCTGTCACCATCAATCTCAAGCAGACCCAGTTGGCGAGTCCACGGAGCACGTGGATTACGCCCCATCTTCCTTAATTTCTCTGCCCACTCAGCGTGCTCCTGAGGATCGTCATCTTCTCCTCCATCGGAGTGATCGATAGGATAGCCCGCCTGCTCCTCTCGCTTATCAAGCCAAGTCAGCCACTGTTCAATCCCCTCCGGAACATTGCCGGAGTCTGGCGCTGACAGCGCACGCTTACGGGCGGGGTGGCCCTCATAAAACTGCATGCACGAGGAGGGGGCATGAATAATGAGTGACCCCCTGTCCCTTGCGGCTTTCAGGAGTGCATTCATTCTGGGCGCCAGCTGATTAGCCCGGACTACCGCGTTCTTACAGTGATGAAGGTCCCACATGTCACAAACGATCACCGCCGTCTCGCTAGGCTTCCATGCCTCCCTCGATTCCACTGTCCGGAACTTTCCGGGGCTGTCCTCCACCTCTTCCCTCAATCGCATTTCATAATCCTCTGCCAGAACACGAGAGCAGCCTGCCAGCAGTAGCACGGTGACGGAAAGCCTTCCAAGCATCTTCATGCCAGCGAGATAACCGCCCCTGCGTCCGCAGGACAAGTCTCGCCTCTCAAAATGCCCCACGGGAGGCCTCGATAGGGGCAACGAACCGCTCATCCATCGTTGCAGATCAACCAAAAGACCATATGATCGCCCCATGAATCGGTTCATTTTTATCCTCGCGGTAGCGTTCACCCTTTTACCTGCAATGGTCGAAGCAGCCGATATCAGACTCAAGGTCAAGAACTCGACTCTTGGTTCCGAGCGCAAGGGTGACACCCGTAAAAGTCAGCGCCAATTGAAGATAGAAATAGATAACCGTGACCGTGAAGACTACGAGGGCGTGACCTTGGAGTGGGTGGTCATAGCCCGCGATATTCGTAACCGGAAGCTATCGATCGCCAGCCGAGGCTCCAAGCAGATCGACATCCCGGCCGACGACGAGATCGAGGTCGCTTCCTCTCCCTACTCCTTTTCAAAAAAAGAAGGAGAAGTCCGGGAGATCAGGGAAAACCGCTTTCGCCCCGACCGGCCCCAGTTTGACGTAGAGCCTGATAGTGGGACTCGTTACGCCGGATACATTATCACCCTGACAAAGGATGAAGAAGTCATCGCCGAAGCTGCCACCACGGGCATGAAAAAGCGGATGGCACCTCTTCTTTCCAAGGGTAAAAAAAAGTAAGAATCCCTCTTGCGAAAAACCCGGATCGCTGACGTTCTCGAATGCTGCGCTCCCCAGTCCAGGTCACGCCTGATAACGTTGGCGATCACTATGATCGACTGGACGAATTCTACCGTTCGATCTGGGGCAGAACCCTTCACCATGGACTGTGGTCTCCCGGAGACTCTCCTTCCGTGGAACTGGGCACTACCCGGCTCCTCAACCTGCTTGTTGCCTCACTCCCGCTCACCCCGGGCATTCGCCTCGTTGACATAGGTTGTGGATACGGAGCCGACGCGCATCGTATCGCTGAACTGACAGGCGCCTCGGTATCAGGAATTACTATTTCACGAGCTCAGGCAACAAAAGCACGCGAAATGCCCCCTCCAAGTCAGGGGGAAGTGTCTATCGAACAAGGCGACTGGCTCCAGAATACCTATCCTTCGCAGAATTTCGATTGTGCAATCGCCATAGAATCTCTCTCGCACATGCAGGACAAAAAAGGATTTTTTTTAGAGATCCACCGCGTCCTCGTGCCGGGAGGAAAAGCCGCTATCGCCTGCTGGACCATCGATCCAGATCTCTCTATCGCAGAACGCATATTCCTTCGCATACTCTGCCTGAGTGGAGCCCTTCCATCCCTCGGCTCGATGAGCGATTATCGCACATTTGCCCAAACCGCAGACCTTTCCCCACTAGAATCACGCGACCTTACCGCACTCGTCGCACCGACGTGGAGTCTCATAGCACGAAAGACTCTCCGAATCCTGATGCAGCCTCGCTTCTTAGCCTCCGCTCTGAGACTAGGGTTGCGCTACCCCCTGCTCTCCTTGGCGATTCCCGCCATGACTCTGGCCTTCCGGACCGGTGTTCTCCGGTACAGCGCGTTCTGGGTGGAGAGCAAACGCTGATGACAGTGCGAGAAGGTGTGCAAACTCTACCACTCGACATGCACATGGCTGCTGTGCCCCGGCGTACCTGGTCCCTTCACCTCTCGCGCTCCTAGCTGACGGCACTTCCACATGAACCCCCTCAGATGAGGATTTCCCCGCCCCACTTTGACCCCATTGATATAGTCCACGTCAAAAGCCACGCCACGGTAGTGACTCGACTTCTTGCTATGGGAACCTCCTGCCAATTCCGTCACCCGGTAGGACCACCCCGCCTTGGTCAGATAATGCATTCCCCAAAGCATCTGAATATCAAGGTAGACTGAACCTCCCGGCGCTCTCTGATAAGAACTCCGCAATGACCGAGTTCCACGCTCTGCCTGCTGCATATTATCAAGAGCGGTAGCCTGATCCCGGCGACCACTGACATGAAAGTTTGCAAGACCGACACGCGGATTTCTCAGGAGGGAGTGCGCCAGAGTCTGACGCAGGGAACCTGACTGGAAAGACCCCACAGAAACCGAGCTACATGCTCCTGATGTCCAGGCAGCCACCAGGACGAGACACACTACAGCCAGAGAAGAACCAGTCCTCACAGGGCGGAGCCTACCACAGAAGGCCACCCCTGCCAATGGATGTGAAATATTTTGTATTCTTGATTTTCCCGGAACCGCGCCTTGTCCGAGAACGTTTAGGGAGATAGCACCAGCCATGGCCAGGGGATACGATTCGGACCGCGAGCGGAAACACTCCCTCTCACTCCTCGGAAAAGACCTCG
>DFWB01000185.1 GCA_002380675.1 Akkermansiaceae bacterium UBA4145 | reverse complement strand
ACGATGAGAATGAGGCCAGCCATGCCGTAATCGCACAGCACTTGGAGATATTCGCTATGGGCAAGCTCAGGATCATTGACCCAGCTGGGAATATCCGTATCCCAGTGCTGGACCGCAAGATATCGGTAACTCTGGCTTCCGTTGCCAAACAAAGGCTTCTCCTGCCAGATTTCATAAGCGACCGCTGCGAGGCCCAGTCGCGAACTGGAACCCAGAAGATTTCCCATGTCCGAGTCCTGACCCCGCTCCTCGCTCAAGGCTGAAGTCGACAGCGAGACTACCGCAATGGCAATCAACCCGAGAGCGGCAAAGGCCACGCACCCTATCACCCACGCGCCCAGAGTCCGGCTTCTTACCCGTAGGAAAATCAAGATTGCACAGGCACAACCAATCCCTCCCGTCATGGCGGCAAACCCGGCCCGGGATTTGGTCAACCATGTGAGCCAGATCCCAACAAGGATGAGCAGGAGGAGAGGTCCCCTCTGTCTCCACGAGGGCCTGCAGAGCACGAGGCCGGCACACAGCGGCATGATGATTGCGAGAAGCCCCGCCAAGTTGTTCCACTGCCAGAACAGCCCGCTCACTCCCTCACTGCTGGGACGTTGGTGTCGAAAGAAGGTGAAGCCCGGATCGAAGAAGTGCTGGTAACACCCCGCAAGAATCTGCATTCCCAGCACAACGCCAATCCCGATCAGCACAAGCATTCGCTCACGACGACCAATCGCGCACGCTGACACCGTTGCCAGAGTCAGCCACGCCATGCTGAGTAAGTGAAGGTCATGGCGGCCAAGGTCCCAGACCTCTGAGAAGAGAGCTCTGCCCGCAAAATACAAAAGCACAGGCCCTCCCGCGACAAGAAGTGGCAGGCTCATCGCCCGACCAGACCGCACCGCATCTGTCAGCCCAAGAAGCGCCGCCAGACCGATCAGGGGAACGGCAAAGGCACTGCGGTGGAGCTCGAGCCCTCCCCCAAAGAGAACCGCCACCACCCATCCTGTCATAAGACAAAGCAATGCAGACCAGGAAAGCCATCTGCCCTCTGTCCGATGATTTTGAGGCGTTTGGGTTTTCATCAATTAAGAATCTTGAAGCAGAAGAAGTAGTAGGCTCAGCGAATTGCGGTAAACCAACCGACCAAAATTAACCATCCTCCCAGAGAAATCAAAAGGCTCCGGCTCCTCAGAAGCAAATACTCCGGAGTTTCCACGGAGGTCGATCCCCACGCCAGTTTAAGGTAGCTCAGCAGCCCCAACAGAGCCGGGACAGCGGTTAGGACGAACGGCGTCCGATCCGACCTGCTGAGACAGTAGGCCACATAAATGGATCCAGCGCATAATGCACTACACCCGATTAGAACGTTCAGAAGTTCCGCCGTGTATCCCCGGAGAGCCCGGCGTGTTGAACCCAGAGCCATTTCCGAACTCTCCATCAGCAACCACTCTCCCTTTCTTTTTCCGAAACCCAGAAGAAGAGCAAGGAAGTAGGTGCACCCCACGAGCCATCCGGTGGGATGGGCCGTGAAATCAAAACTCTGAAGAGCAAACGCCCCAGCCGCAACCCGGGCAACAAACCCAAGCCCTATGACAAGAACATCAACGAGAGGAAGACCTCGTAGACAAAAAGAATACAGCCATGAGAGCAGGTAGTAGGCAACCAGCACCCGGGTCACGCTGCCATAACCATAAAACACAAAGGAGAGGCCAAGCGCAGTGATCACCAAGGTAGTTACCGCCACCCAGGCTGCCCGCACGGAAATATGCCCCGCGGCAATAGGCCGATTCCGCTTGTTAGGATGACAGCGGTCTTCCTTTCGGTTGAAGATATCGTTCGCCAGATAGACCGCGCTCGAGACCAGACAAAAGCATACTGCAGCAGGCACAACCGCAAGCCAGGCCGATGCATCAAAGACCGCTCCATGGAAAAGGAGCGCGGCCAGACAGAATCCGCTCTTCGTCCAGTGATGCACCCGCAAGGAAACAAGCCACCTGCGGATCGGGGCTTGAATCACTTCTCCTGTTGTTTTTCCTGACATTTAAATTCTCACTGGAGAGGCAGTATTCTCCAGATCACTCGCGCGCGCTCAACGCCTTGAATCTGATCCCGCGTAGTTACTCACATCCATGAAGTCCGGTAACGTTCCAAACGCCAGCCAAAGATTCGCCCTCCCGGGTTCAGAATCTGCCATCACACTTTTCCATTCTTCTGCCGTAATTGGGACTGTCCACCATATGGCCGGATCATAAGAACTCTCCATCTGTTCCAGTTCCCGGGAGGCATCCAGCCCCCTCACCAGATCCTCAAGGACACCCCTGTCGCGCCCCGCAACAACCCCTCGGTGACCTACCAGCTCCTTGGAATTCCAATGTTCCCATCCCCATGGCCGCACCCTGAAGTCATTGCCATTGTAGTAGCCGTGAAGTGCCAACTTGATACTGACTCCATTATCCAGTTCCCGCGCGGGAAGGTCTTGATCGTCACGAGTCCAGAGAAAAACGCGCTCGCCAATCTCTCCTCCTAGCGGCCGAATATGGCCCCTCTCGAGCAATGAGAGAAGCGTGGACCGATTTGATCCCTCAGTCGCATTCACTCCGCGCTGCCTCTTCCCAAGGGTTCTCTCGTCAAAAAGAACATAATCCGCATCCTGAACGGTAGATGCCTTCTCCCTCCCGAAAAGCGCAAGGTGAAATGCCCCGTAGGAAACAAGGCCACTACTGAGCACAGCCCCCTTCCCCGGGGGGAGATCTCCCGGGAAGATCGTACTCCATGCTCCCCAAACCCGCTGATTGTGGTCAACAGGCTCTTTCGTGCCATTGGCCAGCCGGCCAAGAAACTCCCCATAAGCCCCCATCGGCCAGAACCCATCCGTCGAAGGGTATAAAGTCGGGGCAGAGGTAACAATACTGGCCTGTTTCCAACCGGCCATCCGCACCCCGACTGCCCA
>DFWB01000288.1 GCA_002380675.1 Akkermansiaceae bacterium UBA4145 | reverse complement strand
AGTCCGTTGGAGCCGAAACGGGCGCGAAAAAACTGGATCTGAGTCACAAAGCCGTGGCGCTTTCCGATGGACCAGATCTTTACTCCGATCAAAAAGAAACAAGCTGCGTGAATGAGCCCGGAAGAGGACGCCATCAGTCCGTAGGTTCCTATCCCACGCTCGAAGGCTTTCCCTGTAGACCCAACCAGCGCAAACGCGGTCATGGTCGTTCCGAACACCGACATGAGGAGCATGAACGGTCCGATTGAACGGCTGGCGACAAAGTAATCGTTACTCGTGCCGCGAAAGAGAACCTTGGAGCCCAGCGCGAACGCGAGAAGAGCTCCCAAGTAGCAGACTATCACCCATACGGTTGCCATGATTCTTAAATTTAAGGTGTTGAGTTCTTCTCTCCCTCTTCGGCCCACTGCTCCAAGTCCTCAGGCCAAGCGAACTTGATCACGATTCCCCAGAAGAGGGCGGCCGTCAGGGAATACAGTGCGTGATACGCCAGCCCGACGGGCATGAAGCCAAAAACCAGATCGGAACTGCTCCAGTTCCATGCGTCCTGATGAAGCACGGCAAGGGCGACAAAAATAAGTAGGAAAACAACGGAAGTTTTTTTCATGCCATTCTGGGTCGGGCTGCAGACCGCGGAGTGTTTCTTGTTCTTATGGGGCGAGGACGGCGTCAACCCGAGGCAGGTTGAACCTTGTCCCCTTCTACTCAACCGTCCCAATGGCGTAAAGATGGGTCTGGCTGGCGATGTAAACCGTGTCGTTGGCAACCACTGCGGAGCTGTAGATTGGAGCATGAAGCTCAATCGTTCCGAGGTGCTCCTTCTCTTTGGTAGCGGCCAGAATGACTACTTCGCCATCCTCCGTTCCAAGGTAGACCTTCCCATCGGCCACCAGGGTGGAGGACCATACCCGGCTGCCGGTTTCGTGCACCCAGTACTGCTTGCCTGTCTTTGCGTCTACACAGTGAATATCGCCATCGTATTCCGCGCAGATCACTAGGCCGTCATCCGTAATGCTTGGGGTGGAAATAGAGCGCCCAATACCTGATCCGTCTCCATATTCATAGGTCCACACCGCTTTGCCGCTCAGGTCACCGGTCGCGCTGGCGTCAACACAACTGAGCATGCCGACCCCGTCTCCGTGTTCCGGATCCTGTCCAATTGCGAAATACACAAGTCCGTCATGAATCACAGTCGTTCCGATAATGTCGTTAGGCCCCTTGAAGGTCGCATACTTGATCGGCGTTCCATCGGGCTTCTGTCGGAAATGGGGTGGGTTGCCATCGTAGCGCCAGCGCTCCTTGAGAATCGCAATTCCTTCGTCCTCATCCATCACCGGAACAGGGTCGAACCCATATGCGAAACCATCGCCGCCTCCCCAGACCAGGACGTCCTCACCCTTGGCCTTGCCCACTGCCGGGGAGCTCCAGCTCGCGTGGAGCACGCGTTCTGAGACTCCGGAGATCTCTTCTCCAAGAAGCTTCCCGGTGTTTTTGTCGAGAGCGATCAAGCCGGGGATAAACTCCCCGGGAATATTGGTGTGAGACCAGTCGACACCGTTCGAGGTCGACGTGTAGAGAATGTCCCCATGAATAAGGGGGGAGCAGCTTGAGACATTGTGGGGGAACGCGCCGACACCGTTGTCAGCGTCACGCATATCGAACACCCAGAGAATATCGGCATAGGTCTCATCGATCTTTGGCGCACCCTCGGCGAAAGCTCCCTTCCGCCGGCCCATGGCCCCCTTGAGAGCATCGCCTTCAAGTCCGCCTTCAATTTGCTTGGTCAAAGATTCAACCAAGGTCGCATTAGCATCCGAGAGGGTCCGGGTCTCGCCATCAACTGTGACCTCGCGCGCCTTGGCCATACCGGAAAGGCCTGCGCCGTAATACTTTTGCTCGTCTTGGAAGGGCCCATCATTGCCATCGGCAAGACCATTCATGTCGAGGCAGACAACCTCGCCACGATTTGTCACTACCCAGAGTCGATCTTCTTCCACGGCAGGCGAGGAGCAAAGCCCTACATACTCCCAGTCGCTGACCTTGCGAGCTCCGAGCTTGGGCGAAACAAGCTGCCAAAGAAATTCACCGGTCTTCTCATCAAAGCACATCAGGTTTCCGCGATCCACCACGTTGCGCTTATCTCTGGGGGATTCGTTATTCGTTCCGGCAAACACTTTCCCAAAGGCTACCGAAGTTGTCCCATAGGATTGCGAGCCCAACTTGGCGACCCAGCGAATGTTCTTTGCCCCGGTGAGGTCTATTTCCTCCGTCTCGTCATCCATTTCCCCAGGGTTGACCTCCACTGGCAGGTTGGCCGCATTTCCAACCATGTTTCGCGACCCATCGCGACCCCATGTAGGCCATTCCCGGTCCCCGCCTCCTGCCGCCGCGATGGGGGCATCCGCAGAACCGCCGGAGTCCTCACCGGCATCCGCGGCTGCCTCGGCGCTGGTTTCTGCTCCGCTATCGGTAGCGGCGCCTCCCTGATCCTGACAGGACGAGAGAGCTCCCATGGTTCCCAAGCCGATAATGAATGAATAAATGGAATGAAGTTTCATGTCTGAACTGTGTTTGATGTCGATCTACTCGGAGGCAGAAAGTTTGATATTGTCGATATAAACGCGCTTTTGAACTTGTGGCGAGAAGGCGAAAATGCCGGGAGCTCCCTTTTCGTGGACGTCGTCGAGCTTGACCTCAATGGTCCAACCTTCCGGTTCGGGCTGGTCACGCAACCACGCCTTGGCACGCACAGAGCCTCCCCCGTTTTCTCCCCGCAGAACGTGGGTCTTAAGATGATACCAAGTGTTAGGGCGCATTGGAAATTTGACGCTCTCCTTCACCCTTTCATGATTGGAGCTGACCTCAAGGATGCGCCGATTTCCGTCCAAGGTGATCAGGTAGCGCTGGTTCACAAGGCCGATTGTGGACATCACCCGGCGATTGCCGTCCGTCGCAACATCGGCCTCCAGCACGTAATCGCTTAGCTCAGGATCACCAAAGAAGTTCATCGTTCTCTGGAAAAGGACATTGTCCAACCGGTTGGCGATCACCTGGCTGCCATCGTGCTGGAGGACATGCCACTTGATC
>DFWB01000097.1 GCA_002380675.1 Akkermansiaceae bacterium UBA4145 | reverse complement strand
GTCGGCAGTGACAAAGTAGTGATCGACTTGAGTGCGCGGCGGGTCGGGGAGGGGTGGAGAGTGGCGATGAATCGGTGGCAGACTCCCACCGATCTTCTTGTTACAGGTGAAGTTCTGGATCAGATCGCGCCGTATTGCGCTGAATTTCTGATCCATGCTGCGGACGTGGAAGGCAAGTGTGAGGGAGTGGACGTAGAACTGGTTTCCCTTCTCGGCGCATGGAGTGGTATCCCGGTGACTTATGCTGGCGGGGTAGGTGGATTGGAAGATCTGCGGCAGGTTGAGGAGGCCAGCGGTGGAAGGGTCGATGTGACGGTGGGAAGTTCTCTTGATCTCTTTGGAGGAGAGGGGGTAGCCTATGAGGAGTTGCTCGCTTGGAACGAAGGAAGACGGTGATGAAAGAGTTTGGTATTATCATCGTCATCCTCATGGTCGGGGGTCTTGTAGCGCTGCTCTATCATAGGGCGAAACAACGGCAACGCAGAGAGGTTCGGGCGACTCCTCTCTCGGAGGCGGATCGCTTGCTTCTTCAGAAGGAAGTTCCGCTCTATGCCGCTCTTCCTGCCGAGTTCACGAAAGAAATGGATGCTCGGATTCAGGTTTTTCTTTATCAGGTCGGGTTTGAGCCCTGCGGGCAACTGGAGGAAGTCACAAGGGAGATGCAGTTGATTATTGCCTCGCAAGCTTGCTTGCTTCTTCTGGCCAGCGGTTACGATCATTTTGGGTTGTTGCGCTCGGTGCTGGTCTATCCCGATGCTTACGAGGTGAGGGATGAGTTAGGGATCAAAAGTATTCGACTCGGAGAAAGCTGGATGAGCGGAAGTGTGGTTCTCTCCTGGGAGAGTGTGAGGCAGGGTTCGCGTAATGAAGAGGATGGCCTCAATGTAGTGATTCATGAGTTCGCTCATCAGTTGGATCAGTTCAATGGGGTCGCTGACGGCTTGCCGGTTCTAAAGGATCGTAAAGACTACCCTGAGTGGGCCTCCGTCATGCGCGCTTCGTATAAAATTCTTCTGGAAAGAGTCGAGAAGGGGCGCAGAACGGTGCTGGATGATTACGGGGCGACAAATCCTGCAGAATTCTTTGCGGTTTCGACCGAAACCTTTTTTGAAAAACCCAAGCAGCTGGAGGAGAAACATCCGGAGTTGTATGAGCAGTTGAAGCGGTTTTATGGATTGGATCCCTTGGGTTGGGGTTAATGGGGGTTCTGTAAAATTTTGATTCAAGTGGCCGGAGATCTCCTCTTGATTTGGTAAGGATTCGTTAATAACTTGGATGGGCGTAAGAGATGAGCCTGCCCGATTCTGAGATTCAGTCCGAACCTTTCAATGAGCCCCTGGCTCCACTGCCACAAAAAAAGGGCGAAAAGTCCCAAAGAAAAGGACGGCCGAAAGCGGTGATGGCTGAGCTCCCGCCATCCGGGAAGATCGACGGGGGAAAGTCTTCGAACGAGGGTAAGAGCGGTAAGGAAGGCTCGAGTGTGCTTGCCAAGGTAGAGCGTTTGGGTGGAGGAAACGGTGACCGAACAGAGGTCGTGCCGCGGTGGAAATTCTGGAAACGCTCAGGAAAGCGTAATGAGCAGGCTGAGACTCTTCGGCAGGGCGCGACAGAAATGGTAGAGCTGATGCGCTCCATTCGAGACCATCTCGAGGGGGGGCATGTGGATCGGGATGGAATACTTAAGTCGCTTAGTCCGCTTCCAACCGCGGTGGAGAGCCTTAAGTCGATGAGTGATCGGCAGGCTGAAACCGGGCGCACCCTTGAAGGCCTTCATAAGACCCTCGAGCAGCGAGCGAACCGGGATGGATTGCTTCTGAAATCTCTGAACAGGATGGGGTCCACCATGTCTCATGTGGAGGAAACTTTTGGCAAGTTAGACCGAACCTTGTCAGGAATGGACCAGTCCAACCAAAGCACGGCGCGTAACATGGAGTTGCTTGGAGATCGCATGGCAGATACGGGCCAGTTTATGAATGAATCGTTCGCCCAGCTGCGGGATGCCGAAAGAGAATTCACAAGCTATATTTCCAAAAGCACTCGCCGAAGTGGGATGGCGATGGTGGCGGTTTGCAGTCTCCTCGTGATGTCGGTTGTTGCGGTGGGGTTCATGTTCCGTGAAAACCGGAATCTTCTCACGGCGGTTCAGCAGAATGGAGCGCTCGTTGTTCAGGTTCCATCGACAACTGCCCCAGCGAGCGGGACGACCCAGAGAATCGTGGAAAACAGGATTCCGGCGATTAAGGCCGGGGGGGAGGAAGGGGAAAGGTTCGAGACGCCGGCCGGGGTCTTGGATCTCAATGACGATATATTGTATCCGGTGGAGACACAGGTGCCGCAACTCTTCCCGATTAACGACGTTCTGGAGAAAAAGTAGAGAGGCGCTTTTTGGTGCTCCTCAAACTAATGAGGAACAGTAATAGTTCCTCAGGGTTATGTGGTATTATGCAAAAGATGGAAGCAGAGAGGGCCCGGTTTCTCTCGACGAGTTGCGAGGAATTCTCGGGGAGAACGTAGTGCCGCTGACCACGGTCGTGTGGACAGAGGGGATGGACCAGTGGCGTCCGGCCTATGAAGTCCCAGAGTTGGGTGCCGGTGGTGGACAGCTGGTTCAGCCCTCCCCGGGAATGGGCCTCTCGATTGGGGCACCGCAGTCGAGCGGGCTGGCGATAGCCAGTATGGTGCTGGGGATTGTCGGGATTCTTGCTGTTCCGATTGTTTGCTCGATTGCAGCCGTTATCTGCGGGCACATGGCGAGATCACAGATCCGCCAAGGAGAGGGCAGGGTGGGTGGAGACGGGATGGCGATGACCGGGTTGATTACAGGTTACCTGGGGCTTGTTATTTATCTGGCCCTTATAGCTATTATTATAGCGATGATAGTGCAAATGTCGTAGTAGTGTTGGGCATTTTTATCTCATTGCTCTTGGTCAACAGGGTAGCTCGGTGGCCAGCGCTCTTCGTGATGTTGGCTGTGGGGGCAGTGCCGGCTGCTGGATTCGATGGCGTCGCAGGCTTTGTCGAGGCGTATTGTGTGCAATGTCATGGTAGTAATAAGGAAAAGGGAGGGGTTACCCTTCATGACCTGGGTTCGAATTTTGAAGACGAAGAGACTGCGGATCGCTGGTTGGAGGTCCTTAGTCAGTTAACGACCGGGGATATGCCTCCTCGGGACGCGACGACTCTTCCGAGCGGGCCCCTTCGTAGAAGTGTCATCCAGTGGATCGAAACAAATCTGGAGTCCTCGGAACGAGCTGAGGCGTATCGAAGAAAGCTCCTCGCACCAGAGTATGGGAACTGGGTCGACCATGAG
>DFWB01000329.1 GCA_002380675.1 Akkermansiaceae bacterium UBA4145 | reverse complement strand
CATGGTGGTATAATGACACCCTCAAGGGAATGACGGACCACCTGCAAACCCTTGCCTCCATAGGACTTCTCTCCCGCTTCGTCGGGATGCTGACTGACTCCCGATCGTTTCTCTCCTATCCACGTCACGAATACTTCCGCCGGCTTCTCTGTAATCTTATTGCTGAAGACGTCGAAAACGGAGAGATCCCCGACGATCAGGACTTCCTTGATTCCCTCATTCGTAACATCTGTTATGAAAACGCCAGATCCTACCTCGCTCTTCCTCATCATGTATAGAATTAGAACCCACCTCCTGACCATCCTGATCACCTTTGGCGGGCTGCTCCCTCTTCTGGCTCTCGACCGCCCTAATATTCTCTGGCTCTCTGCCGAGGACCATGGTCCGCATCTCGGCTGCTATGGAGACACCTACGCAGACACTCCCAATCTGGACGCATTTGCGAAGTCTTCTCTTCTCTACAAGAACGCCATTTCTACTGCACCTGTTTGCGCACCAGCCCGCACCACCATCATTTGCGGCATGTATGCCCCCTCGCTTGGCGCCCACCACATGCGCTCGGAGGCAGCAAAGCCTGAATGGTTGAAGTTTTATCCACAATACCTCAGGGAGGCCGGCTACTACTGCACCAACAACTCAAAGACCGACTACAACATTCAACACAACATCAGGGACATCTGGGACGAGTCCTCTCGTAAAGCGCACTACGACAAGCGCAAAAAGGGACAACCCTTCTTCGCAATTTTCAACCAGACCTGCACCCACGAAAGCCAGATCAGATCTCGCAACAGCAAAACGAAGCATGATCCATCCAAGGCACCTGTTCCTCCCTATCATCCGGATGTGCCCGCGGTCAGGGATAACTGGGCTCAATATTACGACCGACTGAGTCAGATGGACGAATGGTTCGGAGCGCATCTCCGCGCTCTCAGGGAAAAAGGTCTGGCCGACGATACCATTGTCATTTTCTGGGCGGACCATGGATCGGGTATGCCCCGTGGCAAACGCTACGCCGGGTGGAGTGGGCTTCACGTTCCCATGATCATGCACATCCCGGAAAAGTGGAAACACCTCCGGCCCCCGGAATACAACTCTGGTGACACCTCAAGCAGACTGGTGGGCTTCGTCGACCTCGGAGCAACGATGCTCTCTCTGGCTGGCATCCAACCTCCGGCGTTCTTGCAGGGAAAGCCTTTCGCCGGAAAACATGTCACCGCAAAACCAACTCACTCGTTTGGATTTCGGGGCCGAATGGACGAACGCCCCGATTGCTCACGGACCGTTACGGACGGCCGGTTTGTCTACATCCGCAATTTCATGCCCCACCTTCCGCACGGACAGGTTCTTCACTACCAGATGGAAACTCAGAGCACCCGTATCTGGCGTCGCCTCCACAAGCAGGGAAAACTCAACAAAGTCCAGTCAGCGTTCTGGGAACGAAAGGCACCCGAGGAGCTCTACGATATTTCCAAGGACCCCCACGAGACCCGCAATCTGGCGCAGGATGCCACCTTCGGAGATACTCTCAGATCAATGCGGGAGGCCCTCTATCAGAATCTTGAAAAGACTTTTGACGTCGCACTCCTTCCAGAGGGGCTACTCCACGACCTTGCCAGTCAGCACAACCTGACACCGGCTGATCTGGCCCGGGACAAATCTCTGTATTCGATCAAGAAACTCCGCTCGGCTTCGGACATCCTCCTCGACCCTAACGGGGGCGGGGAACGCGTTGCTAATATGCTTCGTGCAGAACTCCCGGCCCAACGCTACTGGGCTGCTCTTGCCTGTCTTTACCTCGGCAAAGAAGTTACCCACAAACACAAGAGCGCCCTGAACGCCCTCCTCAAGGACTCTTCTCGCAGTGTGCAAATTGCCGCAGCGGAAGCCTTGGCGACCTTCCCGACAAACAAAAAGGGAGACAATGCTGCCATGGAGGTTCTTCTTGCGAATGCGGACCCCACAACGTCGAGCGCGTATCACGCTGTTGCGGCCCTCAATGCCCTGGACCACCAGCCGCAAAAGGTTCTTGAACCATACAAACAACGTATCGCAAGGCTCCCCACAAACGATCCTGATGTTCCCGGACGGCCTAATGGCTATGCCGCCCGTATGCACAAGCACATAGCTTCCCCCATCCCAGACTACTTCTCGTGGGAAAAAAACAACCGCTGATTCCGCCTCCTCTGGCAAGAAAAGGGGGGACAGCTTCCCTTGCGCCAATCTTAATACCCGCCTACACTCCTCCCATCCTCTCTTGAGCAAAGCTCCGCCACAGAAACGAAAGCGCGTCAATGTCCGCCGCCCAGACGTCATGGAAGATGTCCAGGCGGAGGTGGAGAAGCATTATCGCTCACCCATCGTGGAGAAACTCCGAAAGGGCGGAGGTTCTCTCACTATCGGGACCACAACCCTGCGCCTCGCTCAGCAATTCGGCTTCTGCTATGGCGTGGAACGGGCTATCGATCTGGCCTATGCGTCCCGTCGCGTTTTTCCCGAGAACCGTATTTTTCTGATCGGGGAAATCATCCACAACCCCGAGGTCAACCGTCAACTCGAGGACATGGGCATTGTCTCCCTTCCCTGGAAAAAGATGGACGATCAGTATGATACCCTCACGGAGGAAGACGTCGTCCTTGTCCCCGCTTTTGGCGCCCCGACTTCCTTCATGGACAAAATCGGGGAGGCTGGCTGCTACGTGATAGACACAACCTGTGGTGACGTCATGAAAGTTTGGAGACGCGTGCGCAACTACGCCAAGACCGGCGCTACCTCCATTATCCACGGAAAAAAGGGACACGAGGAAACTCGCGCTACCGCCTCTCGGGCGGAAGGAGATGACGGCAAAGGCCACTACCTTGTGATTCTGACCCTTGATGAAGCAGACTACGTCTGTGATTACATCCGCAATGGCGGCGACAAGAGTGCTTTTCTGGAGAAGTTCGCCAAGGCGACCTCAGACAATTTTGATCCTGACCTTCACCTCATTGATATTGGCGTAGCAAACCAGACTACGATGCTGAAGAGCGAAACGGAGGAAATACAGCGCCGGATCAGCGACGCTATCACTCAGCGGGACGGATCGAATGAACGCTTTCAGGTCTTTGATACAATCTGCGGCGCGACTCAGGAACGGCAGGATGCGCTCTTTGAAATGCTCAGAAACCCCTTGGACGTCCTCCTGGTCGTAGGAGGTTACAACAGCTCCAACACCACACACTTGGTTGAGATAGGACAAGAGGAACTTCCTACCTTCTTTATTCAGGATGCCGGCTGTCTGGCTTCTTTTGAAAAGATCGCTAATTACGACCTCGAGGCGCGACAGGAGATTGAGACAGACTACCCTTCCAAGCTGTTTGACGAAGGTCAGGTTATCGTCGGCGTCACGGCCGGCGCCTCTTGCCCTGCGAACCTGATCGAGGCTACCATCCTGCGAGTTTTTGAACTCCGTGGCATCAATGCTTCCGAGGTGGCAGCAGCCTGAAATCAATCGGACTACTCCTTCACCGCTGAGATCACGGCCTCGACCTGCACGGCTTCCTTCTCTCTGCCGGATGCGCGGAGAGAATCGCAGTAGCCCAGTAACGACTGCAGGTCATTGGGACGACGCCTGATTGCAGATTGAAAACTTTCCACCGCCTTCTCATTGTCTTCTGCCGCAAGGTAGTATTGCGCAAGCCGTAACTCCATCGGGGA
>DFWB01000100.1 GCA_002380675.1 Akkermansiaceae bacterium UBA4145 | reverse complement strand
CGGAGAATCTGGAGAGGTTACTTGCGGGGCAGGGATACGGTTCCTCCCTTTTGGTTCCAGAATGGGAAAATGCAGCAGTGCAAAAGCTCCTGGGCTTTGTCGATGAGACCAGCTGCTGGCATACGTTCAACATGGGTTTTGGCTGGGTAGTCATAGTGGATGAATCTGAGGTTGGTTCCGCAGTTGAGGCTGGTCCGGGTGGAACTATTCTTGGGGTGGTTGATGAGACCCCGGGAATTCGGGTGAGTTCCAAGCAATAAATTCTGGATGAGCGATCACCTGAATCATGAATGCGGGATTGCGGTAGTACGCCTCCGTAAGCCTTTGGCCTATTTTCAGGACCGTTACGGGGACGCTCTCTGGGGATTTCGTAAGTTATTCCTGCTCATGGAAAAGCAGCATAACCGGGGGCACGACGGCGTGGGGATTGGCTGCGCTAAGCTCGATATGCCGAAGGGGCAGCCCTACATCTTCCGTCGTCGCGACTCTTCTCGTGATTCACTTGCAAATCTTTTTCAGCTTGAGCTCAAGCAGGTCAATCAACTCGCGCGAAAGGGAGAGCTGGAATTGAATGATCCCGACGCCTTGAAGCAAAGGTTCGATTTTGCCGGAGAAGTCCTCATCGGGCACCTTCGTTACGGAACATCGGGTGAATTTGATTCTGGTTCCTGCCATCCCTACCTGCGCCGGAGCAACTGGCCCACGCGAACCCTGATGGTCATGGGGAACTTTAACATGACCAACGCCAGGGCTCTCAATGAGCAATTAATTGAGCGGGGGCAGCACCCGGTATTCGGAACGGACACTCAGACTGTCCAGGAAGAGGTTGGGTTTCATCTCGATGAAGCTCACTCAGATATTTACCGCCGCTTGCGCGACGACGGAGTTCCCGGAAAAGAGATACCACAGCGTATCTCGGATGAATTGGATGTTAGTAGAATAGTCACTGAGTCTGCTGGGGGCTGGGATGGAGGGTATGCGATCTGCGGGGTGATCGGAAATGGAGATGTGTTTGTCATGCGCGATCCACATGGAATCCGACCATGTCACCGGTTGGTAACGGATGAAGTGGTTGCCTATGCCTCGGAGCGCGTTCCCTTGATGACCGTTTTTGAGGCCTCGCAGCAGGAAGTGGAGGAGCTTGAGCCGGGGGTGGTAGCAACCATCAAGAGAGACGGGACAATGAGCGAAGAGCGGTTTGCTCCTCCCGCTGAGAAACGACACTGCTCGTTCGAGCGCATTTATTTTTCGAGAGGAAATGACCCTGCTATCTATCAGGAGCGCAAGGCGATGGGCGCGGCCTTGACCGAACAGGTGGTGGAATCCATCGATGGAGATTTCGGTGCGGCTGTCATTACCTTTATTCCAAATACCGCGGAAACAGCGTGGTATGGCCTAATGGATGGTCTCCGCCAGTATCGCCGGGATCGGGTAAGAGCAAACATTCTGGAAGCCGCCCGCTCCGGAGACCTGGATGAAGACTTGCTCAACCATCACATCATGGATAACTGGCCGAGGGGGGAAAAGATTGCGCATAAGGATATCAAGATGCGGACCTTTATTTCTCAGGAGAAGGGCCGGGCCCAGCTGGTATCGCACGTATACGATATTACCTACGGCGTTGTGGGAGAAGATGATGCCCTCGTAGCCCTTGACGATTCAATTGTCCGAGGGACAACGCTCAAGACTTCGATCCTCAAGATTCTTGGTCGGACGAATCCAAGGAAAATTGTCATATGCTCGACCGCTCCGCAAATTCGATACCCGGATTGCTATGGGATCGATATGTCGGAACTGGGGAAGTTCATCGCGTTTCAAGCGGCTGTTCGACTGCTAGAGCGCAACGGGCGTCAGGGGCTCATTGAGGAAGTGCACCAGGACTGTCTGGAAGAGCTTCGCAAACCCTGGGATGAGATGCAGAACTGCGTTAAGAAGATTTACGAGCCATTTACGGCCGAAGAGATATCCGCAGAGATCAGCCGGATGGTATATCCAGAAAATGGATGGCAGGGTGAGGTTGAGGTGATTTTCCAGACTATCGGAAACCTTCATAACTCCTTGCAGGAGTCATGTGGTGACTGGTATTTTACCGGGAACTATCCCACGCCGGGTGGATACGCGACGGTGAACGCTGCTTTCGTAAACTGGAGAGATGGGGTCTCGGGTCGGAGCTACGACCTGCCCTTGTAATTGGGTCCGGGGGGCACGAGCAAAGAGCGGCTCCAGGATCGCGCTCATCTCCCCTCGGGTCACTTTAAAACAATGCCGACCGGGCAATGGTCGGAGCCGTGGATCTCAGGATAGATAGAGGCTGATTCAAGCCGAGGGATGAGGGAGTCCGAGATGCCGACATAGTCGATACGCCAACCGATATTCCTCTGTCGTGCCTGTGCCCGGTAAGACCACCACGAGTAAGCCTCGGCAGTATCGGGGTGCAGGTGGCGAAAGGAATCGGTAAAGCCTGAACCTAGGGTCTGGCTGAAGCTTTCGCGCTCTTCATCTGAAAATCCTGCTGATCTGCGATTCTGGGCAGGACGGGCAATATCAATTTCATGGTGGGCCACATTAAGGTCCCCGCAGAAAATAACCGGTTTGTCCCGGGTGTTTTCCAGATGGCTCAAATAGTTACGAAAGGCTTTGTCCCACTCCATCCGATAGGGCAGGCGACGCAGTCCGTTCTGTGAATTAGGGGTGTAAACATTGACGAGCATGAAGTCGGCATACTCAGCAGAGATCACACGGCCCTCATTGTCATGCTCATCCATGCCCATACCCATGAAGACATCCAAGGGCTCTTCTTTCGAGAAGATCGCAGTACCTGAATACCCTTTCTTTTCGGCAGAGTTCCAGTAGTTGCGGTAGCGTCCCAGCTCAAGGGGAAGCTCCACCTGCTCAGGGCGGGCCTTGGTCTCCTGCAGGCAGAAAACATCCGGGTTTACCTCAAGGAGGGACTCCGCTGCTCCTTTGCCGAGCGCAGCCCGGATTCCATTAACATTCCAAGAGAGTAATATCACCCCTCAGATTCAAGGCGAAACCGAGATGAGAGGCTAAACAAAAAAAGAAAAAAGCCGCAGGTCTGTAGACGAGCGGCTTGGATCTCTGAGGTTTCGAGTGCTCTATCGCTTGGAGAACTGAAAGCGCTTCCGAGCGCCGGGCTGACCAGCTTTCTTTCGCTCCTTGGCGCGTGGGTCACGCCTGAGGTGCCCTGCAGCCTTAAGGCTTCCGCGCAGTTCGGAATCCATTTCCGTGAGCGCCCTGGCCACCGCAAGTTTGATGGCATCTGCCTGTCCTGGTATTCCGCTGCCCTGAACTACTACCTTGAGGTCATACTTGTTGACCAGATTTGTAGCCTGGAAAGGGGCTAGAACTTCGTTCTGAAGAGGGATTGTTGGTAGATACTCTTCAAACGATCGATTGTTGATGATTATTCTTCCAGTGCCTTCTGTCATCCAGATCCGGGCAACAGCAGTCTTTCTCCGACCAGTGGCAGTGTAGGTGTTTTCAGTAACAGGCATTTTGGAAAAGGGTATTCGCTTCCGGTGGGTGATTAGATTGTGTAGGGCTCAGGCTTCTGAGCCTCCTGCTCGTGTTCAGCTCCTGCGTAAACTCTTAATTTTCGCAACTGCGCTCTCCCAAGACGAGTGTGAGGAACCATGCCTCGGATTGCGCGTTCAACAAGCAGCTCAGGTCTCCGAGCTCGGACTTTCTTCGGTGTTTCCACCTTTTGGCCGCCAACATATCCAGAGTAGCTGGTGTAAATTTTCTCTGTTTCCTTGTTACCACTCAAGCGAACCTTCTCGGCGTTGATGATTACCACGTGATCTCCTGTATCAACATGGGGGGTGAAGATCGGTTTGTGTTTTCCTCTGAGAAGGCGGGCAGCCTCTACTGCGACCTTGCCAAGGATCTGGTCGGCTGCGTCGATAACATACCACTTGCGATCAACTTCAGTGGCTTTTGCAGAAAAGGTCTTCATTTCAGGCGTTGTAGAGGCTTGGCCGGTTCGAGAAAGGGGCGGAAAGCTAGGAGCGAGGCCAGTTCATGTCAACGCTAATCCTTGGTGGCAATGAACGATTGCGGGATGCCCCAAGACCTTAAATAAGGGCCTTTGAGCACAGATTTCGATTGCGGGAAGGAGAATATCGCTAATGATGGAGCTGCGCAGCTGCGTATGTTGCTTCGCTCAACCCAATTTTAAGTTATCGCAGGACCACCAAGAAGACGGAGAGGCAGGGGCGGCCGCCGGAGGCGCCGCACGGACTACAGCGGGCCCAAGAAGGGCGCGGATGGGGAAGACAAGGCTGTCGAGGTGGAAGGAACAATTTCATCGGTTCTCGCTGGTACGATGTTCAAGGTTAAGTTGGCTAGTGATCACGAGGTTCTTGCCCACATATCGGGTAAAATGCGAAAGCGGTTCATAAGGCTGGTGGTAGGCGACAAGGTAAAAATGGAGATGTCGCCTTACGATACGACCAAGGCGCGAATCGTTTACCGGGTAGGGTGAGCTTTTCTTCCTGCTGTAGGGAGCCGGTATTACTGAATCAGCTCCCTTTTTCGGGATCGTAGAAAATTTTAATATCAGCCTTGTCGGTGCCTAGAATTTGCTGAGCCCTCTTCAGGGCATCACGAGTAGAGATATTGGGATTGCTTGGCATGAAGAGGTAGAGGTTGCTCTCTCCTCTGGAGCGGTCGCAACCTTCCTGCAGAACCTCAAGGACACCTGAGAATTTCAAAACGCGATACACCTCGCGAGAGGCACCTGATATGATGATATGCCTGCCCTCTTTTCGTGCGGAGCGGATCAGGTCTTCAAGAGCAAGGACACTCGTGGCGTCCAGATGACGGGCATTCTTTAATCGTAGAATGATAACCCTCAGGTTTTCGTCAACGAAGGTGCGCTGAATCTGGTTTCGAAAAAGTTCCGCAGCGCCAAAAAAGAGGTCGCCTTCCACGTGAACGATTGAAATGGAAGGGTTGGGGCGTTTCCGTTTTTCTCCAAGCTCCCTGAGATCGCCTTCGTCGTTTACTTCATATTCCACGAGGTAAGGGCGGGAGGCCTTCCGTAGAAACAGCGAGATGGACAGTGCGATTCCAATAAAGATGGCCGTGTGTAGTGGCGCGAACAGGGCCGCGACAAAGCTGACGATCAGAACAAGGGCGTCATCGCGGGTGGATCTCAGGCAAATCCGAATGACACGCGGAGAAATCAGAGATCCGGCAACAGCGATGACGAGTCCAGCAAGACAAGCCCGGGGAATGTGCTGAACGAGAGGAAAGGTTGCGAGCAGGAAGATGCCAGCGAGGCAGAGAATTCCGCAGAAGAGGGAGGCAAGGCGAGTCCGCGCTCCTGATTCGTAGTTGAGAGCAGAGCGGGTGAGGGAGCCCGATGCCGGCATGCCGGCAAAGATACCGGCTGCGATGTTTGCTGCACCCACGGATAACATATCCTGATTCACATCAGGGCGGTCCCCGGTGCGGGAAGCCAGTGATTTTGACATCACGGTATTCTCCAAGGACGCGAGGAACGCAATGGCGAACGCAATGGCGGATAGCTGGGCGACCTTGTCGAGAAGTCCAGGCTGGGTAAAAATGGCAAACTCTGGAGCGAGGTCTTGAAAGGAAAAGGCTTCGAATTTTGACACCTCTGCGAAGCCGAGGTTGGTCTTCTCTCCAAGAATCCAGGCAAGAAATGAAAACAGAACGAGAGTTACGGCGAAAACCGGGATACGTCTGAAGCGGGATTGAAGCCCCAGATAACAGAGGAGGGTGCCTGCTCCGAGTATAAGGGGCTGCCACTGGAGAGAGGAAAGATTACTCAGCAGTTTCAGTAGAATAGTGACAAACGTAGTGCCTCCGCCCTCCATCAATTCGGTGATCCCGAGAATATGCTTGAACTGGTTGGCAATGATCAGCGTGGCAGCTCCTGCGATATATCCGACCAGAACGCTCCTGCTGACAAATTGGAGGAGGTCTGCGACTCTCAGGATTGCGCCTACGATACAGAATGCACCGACCATGAGGCAGAGAAGGGGCATCAACGCGATCATCTCTCCTTTCGAGGAAGTCATTCCCGGAATGAGAAAGAAGGAGAAGATCATGAAGGCGGTCGCATTTGTTGGACCTAAAATGGTGTGCCGTGACCCGGAGAAAAATGGCGCCACAATCGCAGCAACGGCAGAGCACGCGATCCCGTAGGCGATAGGAAGTTCCGCAATCGCTGCATAGGCCATGCCCTGTGGCAGGGCGAGAAGGGCTACATTGATCGCAGCGCGAAAGTCCTGCGTGAATTTTGCTGAGTTGTATCTTCGTAAAGGGCCCCGAATCGGCAGGGGGTCAAGCCGCCTGCTCTCCTCGCTGTTTCTCTTCCGCGTGTAGCGGGCACGCCGGAGGAGATTCTGGAGGGAAAGTTTAGGCATTGGTATTTCGTTGAGTAAGAATCAGCGGAAGCTGGCACGTCGGAAGAGCCATATCCCAACAATGAAGCAGAGGGCATTGGGAAGCCAGAGAATGGTGAGGACGAAAGGCAAAGGCGCGTCTTCAATCTGCTGAGCAAAAATCAAAAGACCAAAGTAGGCAGCAGCCACAAAGAGGCTTATGAGGAGGCCGTTGGATGTTTCGCGGCGGCGGGCGGAAATTCCAAGAGGAATGCCAATCATGGCAAATGAAAGGCAAGCCATCGAGATCGATCGACGTTTATGAATTTCGATGTTAAGCTCATCCTGGAATCGCTTTTCTCGGGCAATTATGCTTTCGAGTTCCTCGGCCCTCCTAGGGGTAAGAGTTTCGGGAGGTAATTCCTGACTCTCTTCGAGACCCGACGGGAAAGTTGCTCCAGCGGGAAGGCCCGCAGATTGGGGGGCGATCTCCCCTGAGAGTTCCCTGCGGGAGAGCTCCTCACGCTCTTGAGATTGCAAGATGCGAATTGGAGCGTCGTCGTTGGTGATGTCCGATGGTTTATTCCTCTTTTTGTTGGTGGCGGAAAAGTCAATCAGGACCGGTTCCATTTCCGTCGCCCTGATGGGGATTGGTGAAACCGTATCCTTGTTCATCGAGATCTCTATAAAGGGGTTAGAGAGCTTGAGCCGTAGTTGCTTCTCCTCTTCATTGACATAAAGATCTACTTCCTCAGCAAACATATAGGCTTCCAGATTTGCGTCCCGTCCCTGACCTGAGAACTTATAGATGTGAAGCCCTCGCAGGAGTCCAGTTTCGTCCTCGGCTTCGGCATAGACTCTCTGGCTTGGGAACCGCGAAATTACGACTCGTGGTTTAATTAAGTTACGAGGGTCCTTTCGGACGGCTTCGTAGAGGAGGTTTCGGGAGGCATCCTTTGCTCGCGGAGCAGCCGTTCCGGTGAGCCACCAGCACAGTCCGGAAAGGCATGCGGCGACGAGAAGGACAGGCAAAGCGAGCCGGGTCAGGCTGAGGCCCGCCATTCTGAAGCTAAGGAGTTCGTTGTGGCTGGAGAGACGCCCAAAGCTGAGAAGAGTCGAGGCTAGGAAACCCCAAGGGAGGGTGAACATCAGGGTAAACGGGATGATCAGGAGAATAAACTGCCCCATGAGTTCAAGAGGAGCGGCTTGCTCCACGAGGAGGGGCCGGATTTTCCGGAAAAGCTGCCCAAGCACGAGAACCACGGTGAGCAGGGAGACCCCGAAGATCGTGCCATAGAGAACCTGCCAGCCGATGTAACGGTCCGCGATACGCATTGGACTGCTGGGAATCCTACTTTGCTTCTGCTCTGGTTACAAGCGGAGCTTCCGAGTGATCAGGAATGGCTACGAATTTCCTCGAAGACCTTGTGAGAGAAATAACGCTCCATGCGGTCTGGGAAGACGGTAGCCACAACGGCGTCGGGTCCGAGGTGATCGAGGACTTGGAGAGCTGCTGCAAAATTTAATCCAGAGCTGGGACCGACCGGAAAACCGAGTGCCCATAGTTGTCGGGTCAGGTCGAGGCAGTCCTGACCGGATATTTCCCATTCCCGCAAATCATCACATTGCCATTCCTCATAAATCTCGCTTAGCCCATCGGCAACCCCGGGCACGTCACTACTGAATCGGAGGCTACAGCATTCAACATTTGATCCGAAAAGAGCAACGTCCCGCGGAATTGCTGCGTGTGCGGTGATGGCACATCCCGCACTCGAAAATGCCTCGTAGAGACCACGAAGGGTGCCGCCCGTGCCCACCCCCGATACAATCGCGTCAACGGTTCCTCCAGGAATCTGCTCGAGAATTTCGGGGCCGGTATTGAGACGGTGAGCCTCGGTATTGTCTGCATTGGAGAACTGCCGTCCAAGAAACCAACCCCTATCTTCGCTTGTCTCCCGTGCAATACGGAGCACTTCTGGCATCCCTCCGCTAACTCTCTTCACCTCGCCACCGTAGGCCTTGATGATCAGCTCACGTTCAGAGGTGGCGCTATCGGGAATAAAGGCGACGAACTGAAGGCCCATCTGGCTGCAGGCGAGGGCGAATGCAATACTGGTTGATCCACTCGAGGCCTCTGCCACGGTGTCGCCTGAGCGGATATGACCTCTTCGCCATGCCTTCTCGAGAATATGCAGGGCAATCCGATCCTTCGTAGAACCACTGGGATTGAGATACTCCAGTTTGCACCAGATGCCGGGTTTGTGGCCTTCGAGAGAGACCTCAACGAGGGGTATCGTTCTAATCTGGTGCAGGTAACTGTTGATCTCGGGAAGCACGAGTGATTGTTACACGAGGCTGTGTCGCAGGCAACGCCATGCTCGGAGTGGCTACTGCGAGAGGGTTGTGGGGATTTTGTCTCGATGCTTGAGAAGGACATTACCTGCCCGATTGAGGGAGGGAGTAGGCGGAGGTCTCTTCTGAATCAGCCGAAGAAGCTCTGTTGAAGCCGTTATGTTGCATTTTATGCCCTATGAAGAGAGGACTAGCTCATTTTGCTGCGATCGCTACACTGCAGGCCATGAATTTATTCAGAGTAACCCTACTCGTTTTTCTGCTACCGCTGGGCTTTGCCGCTCCGGCTCTGGCCGAGGAGAAAACACCTTCCCTGATTTACTACTATTTCGACGGATGAGTGCTTTGTGATAAAATTACGGTCATCGTGAATGACCAGAGCAAAAAGCATGGCAAGAAAGTTGCGATTTCCGCCTGCAAGGTTGGAGAAGGGAATAGCAAGGAAGATATCAAGAGCGCGAAGTTGGCGAGTCACGGCATCGTGGCGAGAGATAAGAATGGGAAGCTGGTAGCCGCAGTTGAGGGCCACAATTATGGCAAAGCTAAAGTGGTGGAAGTGATCAGTAAGTTGCTCAAGGTGAAATAGTATTTTTGGAGCAGGATACGCGACATGGAAAGATATTGGGAGAGGGCTGCTGGCGATCTTGAATCTTAATATTAGATTCATGGCCAGAAGCGTGGGCTCTTCCGTTGTGCGTATTACCCTGTGCCTGGTCCTCGGCGCTTCGCGAATGAGCGCGGAGGTGGCATTCGAAGAGGATATTCGTCCGATACTTGAGGGCTCGTGCCTCAAATGTCACGGAGGCGAAACGGTAAAGGGTAGAGTTGACTTCACAAAGATCAGGACCGATGCCGATGCCGATGCTCGGTTTGAGCTCTGGGAAACGGTTGTAGAAGTCGTGGAGGCCGGGGAGATGCCGCCTGAGGATCACCCTCAGTTGACGCCCGAAGCAAAAAAGAAAATCGCGGAGTGGTACAAGCTCAGGCTTTCCGCGCCGGTAGAATCTCGTCCCGGCGTGTTCAAGCCGAGGCGGCTTTCGGGTCCGGAGTATCGGAACAGCTTGAGGTCGTTGTTCGGTTTTGATCTTGAGGTTGTAGTTGCCGAGGCGCAGCAGACGGTGGCCGGAGAGCAATCGCTGGTCCTCAAGCTGCTTCCGAAAGATCCGCCCGGCGACAGCGGATTCGTTAACGATACCCATGGCGCCCCGCTTTCGTCCGCTCTGTGGGAGCAATATGCGTTTCTCACCGAGGCCGCTCTCGAGAAGCTGTTTGCGCCCAAACAACGAGCAGGGCTCAAGGCTTTGATTGGAGGAGAACTTTCGGATGAATGGAATCTGGAGGACTTTTCTGAAAAGCAGGCAGAAGCTCTGGTGCGCTATTTCCTTCCCCGTGCTTTTCGCCGCCATGTGCCCGATTCGCGTCTTCAGGAAGCGCTCGAAGCTATCAGGGGGCATTCTGGACGGAGCCTCGTGGCGATCCTTAAGTTTGAGCTTAAAGCGGTCCTGCTATCTCCCGAGTTTCTCTACCGAGGGATGCTGATGCCAGTAAAGGCCGGGGGCCGGCAACCCGTCGACAGCTACGAACTGGCAGAGCGACTTTCCTACTTCCTCTGGGAAGACCGGCCAGATGACGAGCTCATGCTCTTGGCGCAGAAAGGTGAGCTGTCCAGTTCAGAAGCTCTCCGGGATCAGGTGGAGAGGATGCTTAAGTCTCCTTCTGCGCGTAGTCTTTCCGAAAGTTTTGGGGTGCAATGGCTGGGCATTGCGAATCTCGACGCACTGATTACCAACCCCATCGCGCACCATTCTCTCCGGACACAGCCTGTTCTGTTTCTGAATTATCTCTTCACGGAGAACCGTCCGGTGATGGAGTTGATTGATTCAAAAACAACCTTCATTAACACCGGGGTATCAGGCTTTTATGGAGAAGATCGCGGCCGGATGAAGCTTCATCCGACTCCGAAGGGCATTGAGCGGCAGACGACGCCCTTCGAGCGATTCACTCTGGAAAAAGCCAGCTGGAGGGGAGGAATCCTCACCATGCCCGGCATTCTCACGATGAACCGGGGTCCGATCCAGCGCGGGACATGGCTTCTTCGCAGGGTGCTTGGGGAGCGGCTGGGAGAGCCTCCCGCTGATATCCCTCCGATCAAGCCCGCCCCGCGCGGTGAGAAGCTTACCTTCCGTGAGCGATTTGAGAGACATCGTAGCGATGTCAGCTGCGCTCGTTGTCATGAAAAAATTGATCCCATCGGGTTTTCTCTTGATGGCTACGATACTAATGGGCGTTTTATCAAGCGGGATGGGAAGAAGGGGACTCCATCGGGGAGCTTGATCGATACCTCAGGAAAATTACCCAGTGGAGAGAGCTTTACGGATTATGCCGGACTGAAAACGATCTTTATGAACTCGCAGCGTGGCCGAATTGTTCGGAACGCGGTGGAGCGCACGCTTTCCTACGCGCTCTGCAGAAAAATGACGCGGAACGACTACCCCGTGATCGATCAGATCGCGGAAAAGATTGTTGAGAACAACGGAACGTGGAAAGATCTCTTCACTGAAATCGTA
>DFWB01000359.1 GCA_002380675.1 Akkermansiaceae bacterium UBA4145 | reverse complement strand
GAAGCTTCCGTGCTCTGCTAATGCCGTCATCTGCTTCCAGCGCGAGGGCGATAATCGGTGTTTCCTGCATGAAGGCTTGAATCGCAGGGAAGAAGTCAAACTGTACGATGTGAGAGTAGTGCTCGTTGATGAGTTCATCACTGGCTTCAAGCATCTTGAGGCCGCGAATACGGAAGCCCTCTTTGAGAAAGCGATCCAGGACAACGCCCGAGAGACCCTGTTGGATGCCGTCAGGTTTGAAGAGAACAAGAGTAGTTTCAGTAGCCATCAGCGGCAGCTTGCATCGCGGGGAGGGAGGGTCAAGTCAAAGGGAAGAGACAGGAGCTTGAGAAGAACCGCGGTTTTAGAAGGGAGCAGCATAGGTATTACAGCGATTGTGCCAGCCAGCTGTCCAACGTTGTTCTCCTCTGTCGGGGGGAGAGTTTTGAACCCGGCGATCCAGGCACCGCTTGGCGGCAGCTGCGAATTCCCGGGCCGCAGCCTGACCGCGTGGAACCGGTCGCATTTCCGCGAGAACCCACATGAGGCCCCAACCCTGCCCCTTATATCGCTCTCTGGGATTGGTTCCATCACCCTTGAAATTGACGTAATCGATCAAGGCGTAGATGCCATTGGCCGTTGCAGCAACCTTTCCATAGTTGGCCTCGATGCGTGTCCGCTGACTTGCAGGGGCAGCTGCCATGATCCGAGGCAGGGCGGCCCGTGACTTGGCCATGATGAATTCGGTCTGAACATCGATGTTGGATACGAGCCAGCTACGAAGCGAGGTGAGGACCTTTCCGTTGATGTCGCGCTGAAAGACCACCCGGTTGTTCCAGGGACAGTCGGGAAGGAGGGCAGGCGAAGGAATGCCCCGCACGCCCTTGTGCTGTGCGAACTTCACGAACTCAGGCCAAGTTTCAGTCCAACGCCCATTGAACCCGGCGGGATACCAGATGAAGTGCCCGATTCCGAGGGAAGGGAACTCCTCTCCCTCGTTCCAGTGGGTTAGTCCGCTTATCTTGCCTCCCGATTCATTCTGCCATATTTTCATGCCCACAGACCTTCGCTGGCTACCGTTTAGGGTGACGCCTGCGGGATAATTCCGGGCCAGATCCTGCTGAAGTCGGGGTATCCCTGAGCTTTTCTGCGCCGGGTTCTGGTAGGCTGTCTGGTCGGGAGAGCAGGAGATGACGAGCAGGCTGATGGCCAGTGTGAAGCTGAGCTCTTGCATGACAGGTTTATAATGTGCAAGCTTGGGCTTCATCAACAGCAAGCCGCATACGAGATGAGCAAAATTCCTTGGGACAAGGTCATCAGTTTTTCCGGGCTGGATATCACGAAGCTCATCCTCACGGCTCTCGTGGTCCTCTTTGTGACCAAGATTCAGGTCGTCAGCGACCGTCTTTCGGCCCTCCTGATTGCGCTGCCCCTCACCTCCCTGCTGGCGATGATCTGGATGCGTCTGGAAAAACAGGATCCAGAGCGGATAGCCAATCATGCCGAGGGCACCTTCTGGTTCGTGCTGCCAAGCCTCCCCATGTTTCTTGTCCTTCCATGGATGTTACGTAACGGATGGGGCTTTGGAATAGCGCTCGCAGTCAACTGTGTCCTCACGGTGGTTCTCTTTTTCGGATTGGTTGCGATTCTCAAGCCCTTTGGCATCAAGCTTCTGTGACTGGAGTGGGTTCGTGGGAGCCAGCCGGGTTGGATCTCGTGATCAAGTTTGTGTGATATTCTATTTTTCCAGTGTAGCTGTCCGGGTTGTTCCGGGGAGTCTGGTTATCGGGGAGAGGTCATGTTCTGGAGGTCCGTTATAGGCTGATTATGGTGCCAAACAGCTAATCCGAGCAAAATTTCTTGAATGAAGGCTTGAAGTGTGGTCTTTCCAGCGTCCTGAGCGGGAGAATGTATTTCTTCCCAATGTAAAAACCAGAACGTGCTGATGGAGGCTGATAACGTAATTCCCTTCGAGCAGCCGAAGCCGGTACCTGAATTTTCCGGTAGACCCATGAAAAGTGATCTCGTAGAGCAGGCAGCAGAACTCGTCCCCGATCCGCAGATTCTCATCAATATGGTTTCCAAGCGGGTTCAACAACTGAACACCGGGCGGGCTCCCTTAATTGATACTGTGCCAAGTATGGGAGCTGCGGATATTGCACTGACAGAAATTATCGAAGGCAAGGTCAAGCTTGCCGAGGAATCAAATGGTTAGTGACCAGGCAGGCTTGCCTGCGGTGGAGTCCGGATCATGAGTCGAGATGTTGCCAGAAATAAGAAGGCACGCCGCGACTATTCTATTTCCGAGGTTCACGAGGCAGGGATTCAGCTCAGGGGCACAGAGGTCAAGTCCATCAGAGAGGGCAAGGTAAACATATCCGATGCTTTCGTTCGCATCGAGCGTAGGGAAGCCTTTCTGTATGGATGTGATATTCAGCCATGGCAGGCAGCAGGCGAGTATTTTCAGCATGCGCCGAAACGTCCTCGCCGATTACTTCTTCACAAGAATGAGATCCTCAAGCTCGCTCAGTCAACTGACGAGAAAGGATACACTCTTCCCTGCCTCCGGCTGTATTTCAAAGGAAGTCGGGTCAAGGTCGAGTTCGGACTGGGGAAGGGCAAAAGCCATACCGACCAGAGACACGACCTGAAAAAGCGGGCTGAAATGAGGGAGGCCGAACGAGAGGTGGCAAGGTTTAACCGGCGTTAGCTCGGGATCAGACACAGGTGCTGGTTTATCACAGGGTTACGCCTGTGACAGAAAGGACTCCACCAACTCCTCTGAGAGTATCCATCACCTCAGGGGCAAGTGGTTGGTCGATTTCAATGATGGTGAGGGCACTCCCGTCCTGCTTGTTGCGAGCCAGAGACATGTTGGCAATGTTGACTTCGGCCTCTCCGAGGGTGGAGCCGATAGCCCCGACGATTCCGGGCCTGTCATCGTTGGAAACGATCAGGAAGTGTCCCTCGATATTCGTATCGACGAATGTGCGATCGATTTCCACGATCCGAGGAGTTCTCCCTATAATAGTACCGGCGAGACGAAACTTGGCATCACCCTTGGTCAGTTCCGCCACGAGGAGCTCCGAAAATTCTGTTGCCGCGCTAATTGTAGACTCCGTGAGGTCGAGTCCCATGGTTTTTGCCACGGCTGGGGCATTAACGATATTCACCTGTCCTTCGTTACATGCTGCGGAGAGGAGTGCGGTGAGGACATGGCGAGAGACCAGTCCAGTGTCCTGCTCGGCGAGAGCTCCATGGTAAGAGACCCTCAGGGAATCAGGGCTTGCTGGTCCCAGCTTGGCGAGCACTTTGCCAAGCGCAGTCGCAAGATTCAGATAAGGTCCGAGCTGAGCCAGGGCGGCGGCATCGAGGGATGGCATGTTGATGGCATTCCGTATCTCCCCAGTTGTCAGAAAGTCCCTGATCTGTTCAGCAACCTGGATTCCAACGTTTTCTTGGGCTTCCGCTGTAGAGGCTCCA
>DFWB01000337.1 GCA_002380675.1 Akkermansiaceae bacterium UBA4145 | reverse complement strand
CCTGAGCCCCAGCAAGAAACCCGACCCCCAGAGGTCAGCCCACAAGTATGATTCCAGCCAGCCGCCACAGCCGTCGCGGCAGTCGTTCCATAGACTCCTTGCGGAGCTTCAGGGGCATCCCATGCATGCTGAACCAGGATTGGTTTCGGCGAATCGGTTTTAGTCAATGTACCCGTTTTGAAGTCGTTCGCATCCCCCCAACATGCCACCATGCCGTCACTTGTTACCAAGCAGCTATGCTTCTGAGCAGCACCAAGACTAGAGGGGTTCCTTCCCCCGAGTTTGTTGTCCTCCACTTTCCTCGCGAGCCAACTTTCAATCAAGGCATCCTCGTCGACATCAATCCCGAGGCGGCCATCTACGTTCGAGCCCCAGCACCAGGTCTGATTCGGTTCACACTCAGCGATTGAAAAGACACCATCTTCGTTGGCGTCCTCGCAATCCCCTCGTCGAATCGCGCAGTTGTGCTTTTCGTAGCTCGCGATATCCAGTACCCCATCAAGAGGAGCCTTGCAGGTCCCCTCTCCAAAATCACAGGTGCCCACGGAGCATGGGTTGAAGATATTACAGCTTTCTTCAAGATCTCGATAGACTGCAACAGGACTCGAAAGCTCCGATGTTTCAGCTGGATCGTAACCGGCTTGCCCCTCACCATTATAACCTGAACACGATACCGTGCCTGTGGTTGTCAGGTAGCAAGAGGTATAGCTGCCCACGCTCACTTTCCGCAGCTGGCCTGTGTCGGCGAGGTTCTTTTCAGAATAGACAATGCCATAAGACCCATCGAGGGCGACGTAACCATTGTTCCCCCAACATAAGGCATTTCCGTTCTCACCATGATCCGAACTTAAAACGCCGCACATATGCATGGCGTAGGCTGAGCCCGAAGAAAGATGCTTAACCGAGCGAATATTGGTTCGGCGTTGGGCATAGGGAGTCGCGCCCTCAAGTTCTTCGGGTCCCACAATTCCATTGTCGTTCTTACCCCAACACCAAACAGTGCCGTTCGCGTGCGCTGCGCACGATGAATATATGGCAGCCGAAATATCTTGAATGCCGGTTAGCATCTTGTCGCCGTTAGCATCAGCCCAGACCTGAACGGGGGTGAGGCTCGTCCCGCTGAGAGTCCCTCCACCCACAGCGCCGTTGCCATTCTTACCCCAACACCAGACAGCGCCATCGTTCTTTAATGCACACACATGATTACGCCCGGCGGCCAACTTCTTCACATTTTGGAGTCCTGTAACCTGGGTAGGAACAGGCTTGGTAGACGATGAATTCCAGCCCCCCGCCGTATAGTGGCCCCAGCAACGGACAGTCCCATCTCCCAAGAGAGCACATGTGGTCCGTTGCGAACCAACCACCTGTACGGCTGAAGAGATTCCATGCGTTCTAGCCGAGACGATGACCATATTGTCTTCTAGGTTACCGGCAGCGTCCTTGGCTCGAACGATATAATAATAGCGACTATCCTCAGCAAGCCCCGTCGAGTCTATCCACTTGCTACTCGTTGAATTGCCAACCTGATCGAAATCATCGAAATCCATGCAGTCCGTGTTGGCATCCCCCATGCACCGATAAATTTCATACGTGAGACCATCTTCACTGGGGGTGCCGCTCCAGGTCACTTTGATGTCATAGGGGCTATCGGGATCTTCGACCCAAGCACCTACGGCTCCATCAAAAGAAGGAGCCACGGTGTCGTGCACATAATAGAGCGGCCCGACACAATCAGATTTATTCGAAGCGGCGTCTTCAACGTCCACGCTGTAGGTGATGGTAGCATTCTCCACAACCGGCAGGTCGAGACCCGAATAGATACCGATCAACCAGTCCGCAGTGGCCTCATCCGTCACTTCCCCGGTACAGTCCCCAGTCTGATAGAGACGCACGACACCGTTCGTTTCCGCGAGCCCAGAAAGAGTCGGAGTGGGAACATTTGCGCTGTTGTTCGGTGAAGGGGGTTGGGGCGAGTGCACGAATGGAGTGTTGGGAGCGGTACTATCCTCCACGTAGACCTCCTCCAGATCCACGCAGTCTGATTCATTCCCTGCAGAATCCCAGGACTTCAAATAGAGCTGCGATTCACTGTCATCGGACACCTCAAAGCTAAGCCCGAAGATTGGGAAGAACACTGCAAGCCCCTGGCCTCGAACGGTGCCACAAAGAGGATCGAGGTACACCGCAACCTGTTCGGCGCCCTCGGCGGTTCCGTAAATCGAAACCTGATTCTGGTTCGAAGGGCTCTCCGGAGCCATCTGAGACAAGCTTGGGTTCTCAGGCGCGATATTGTCGTGAGTAAAGGAGATTCCGATTGGGCTGCAATCGGAAAGATTGCCCGCCGCGTCCCGTATCCTGGCGCGAAACAGGGTTGTCGTATTCTGGGGTAGCGCCCCTGTACTTATAACCTGATTTGGACTGGTTGTTTCGGTAAATTCGACATTGAAAGTTTCAGCGGGTTCTCCCTGACATGTAGCCGAGCTATCCGGGCTATCATGATAAATCTCCCATCCCACAAGGCCCAGGCCAGGATAGACCTCAGCAGAGAAATAGGACTCGTCTTCGTTCGTGGTCGTAGATTGACCAGGACTCTCGCTCAGAACAGGTGCGTTCGGTGCGGTGCTATCCTCCACGTAACTGAACAAGAAGGCACACTCGGAGCTGTTCCCGGCCTCATCTCGGGCCTTCGCGAAGACATCGGTAGCTGAATCATCTTCGAAACTTAGCGTAGCGGAAAAGCTTCCTCCTGTTCCGGCCTGAACCTGCGCCTGCTCGGTGCCCGCGCAAGACTCATTCGTATAGATCAAAACAGTGGAACCTTCTTCTGCCGTCCCACTGAAACCCGGATCATTTTGATTGCTCGGAGATGCGGGTGCACCTCCGGCTACGAGAGCAGGAGCCGAAGGCGCTTCCCCATCATGCGTGTATGGGAAAGCCTCGCTGCAACTTGAGGCATTGCCAGCGATATCTCGAACGATCGCATAGAACGAGGTCGTGGAATTGTCTCCCACGCTTGCCTGGTGCTCCACGCCTTGGTCAGCGTCCACCCAATAAGAAGCGTCATCGCA
>DFWB01000112.1:2778-4736 GCA_002380675.1 Akkermansiaceae bacterium UBA4145 | reverse complement strand
TCAATGGCTTGATGACCGGGCCACCGAAAATGCCGAGCGCTTCGTCAACGTAGTGGCAAATGACTCCAGCACGATCTACGACCTCATGCTGGCAGGGAAAGAGGCGGAGCAAAACATCGACGGGATCGACCAGTTCATGGAACGGCAGTTGACCGGAGAGGCTCTGACAAGCTTCCGTGCGGATCGGCTCCAAGAGAGAATTCATAGTGTCGAGGGAGAAGCCAATGGAAGATTGAACAACCTCGACAGCATCGTGAAGCTGGACGCCTCCCAGGAGGACCAGTTGTTTTTTGCGATGGCACGAAGCTCTGAGGACTACATTCCCTCGATGGACATCGAGGGAATGAATGGCGACCGGAGTCCGCTGAATCGGAAGGGTCGCAACGCAGTCATCGAGTCGATACTTACCTCCGAACAGCAGGAGCTTCTTGAAAATCACAGGCAGAACCGGCGGCAGAACGCGGAGGAAGAGATGAGAGAAATCGGCCTCCGTTTGCCCGAGAACTGGCAGCAGTTTGAAGATGATGACTGGTAAGCCGGAAACAAACGGAAACGCCATCGAGATCCGCGACCTCCGAGTCGACTACGGGGATTTTGTGGCAGTGAATGACCTGAGCCTGACCGTCCCCTATGGCGAGGTATATGGACTCGTGGGCCCAAACGGGGCAGGCAAGACAAGCACCTTTCGCGTTCTGTCCACTCTCATGGAGCCAACGTATGGCGAGGTGAGCTTGGCCGGCATTGACGCTCTTGAGGACAAGGAGTCTGCCCGCCGGATCATGGGTTACATGCCGGATCTCGCCCCCGTCCCCTCAGATCTCAAGGTCAGAGAGTTCCTGGATTTTTACACCCATACATATGCGTTGGGAACCAGAAATGAGCGTCGGTCACGTGCTGAGGAATGCCTCGAGATTGTGAGTCTGACGGATCAACGTAACTCATGGTGCCGGGAACTCTCGCGCGGGCAAACTCAGCGACTGGTCCTCGCCAAGACCCTCCTGCCAAGCCCGAAGGTGATGATTCTGGACGAACCTGCCAGTGGACTGGATCCTCTCTCCCGCCGGGAATTGCGCCTGAGTCTGCAGGCTATTGCCCACGAGGGAGCGACTGTATTCGTAAGCTCTCATATTTTAAGCGAGCTCGCCGAGATGTGCTCGTCACTCTGCGTGATGAATCAGGGACAGATTCTGGCATCGGGATCGGCCACGGAAGTGCGCAACCAACTGGGGCGAGCCGAGCGCCAGATTGCGGTGACCGTGCTGGGGCCTCGCGACAACATCGCTAGTTGGCTCGCCAGCCAGCACGGCGTGCTGGAAGTCACTAAATCTGAACAGCATGACCAAAGAGTCATTCTGCGATTTACCGGGGGGGATCATGAACAAGCGGCCCTGCTGAGCGGCATTCTGGAACAGGGCGTGGCGGTCAAGTCGTTCGAAGAAAAAAGCGCCTCCTTTGAAGACATTCTCGTGAAGATCGCGGAGGACAATCGCAGACAGGAAGGGTCCCCTGATGAAAACTGATTCTGCACTCCATCATCAGGCACCATTCTGGGCGATCTGGGCGAATCCGATTGTGCGGCGCTATGCGCGTTCCCGGATGCGGCCTCGGGCACTGGGAATCTCCCTGCTCATCACCCTGATGATCGCGGGGTTTCTGTTCTTTGTCATTCGACAGAGTGGGATTTACCAGGGGGAACTGTCCATCCGGGACGCCCATCGGAACTGCATTATCCCCCTTTTGTTCTTTCAGGGATTCATTCTCTTTGTCCTGGGGTCCGGACAGACCGCAGCAGGGATGACGGCCGAAGCGGATGAAGGGGTGATCGACTATCAGCGCCTGACTCCCATGACTCCACTGGCAAAGGTAGTCGGTTACCTGTTCGGCCTGCCTATCCGGGAATATGTCACCTTTCTTGCCACCATGCCGTTTACCTTGTGGGCCTTCTGGCGAGGCGAGGT
>DFWB01000112.1:1756-2379 GCA_002380675.1 Akkermansiaceae bacterium UBA4145 | reverse complement strand
CTGGTCGCTGGCACCGTGCTCAAGAATCGTCGCTGGGCCTTTCTCTCCTCAATGGGATTAGTCTTCGCCCTCTACACGGTGGTGCCCCAGGCTTCCAAGCTGGGGTTGGTCTACTTCAAGTATGTCACGATTGAACCAGTGGTGCGCGAATGTTTACCGCACCTTGTTGACAGCACAATCAGAGCGGGCGCTCAGTATATTGAAAATCTTGATCCGGCAGCTCAGTTCTTCAACCTGAACTTCCCACAGTCGGTCTTTACCGCGGGAACTCTGCTCTTTCTGATAGGCGTGATGGTAGTCATGTTATGGCGACGTTGGCATCGCGCGGAGTCTCACCTGATGGGCAAAGCGGGGGCGACGGGGCTCTTCGCCTGGATTCAGCTCATGCTCCTTGGAAACGCTCTCCCTCTCATATGGCCCTCAGGCGGGGTCTTCCCCTCGCGCGGGGCTCGCTTGTTTCAGCTCCCGGGAGACGACTGGTCCCCTTCAGCCGAAGAGACCCTCGTTATGTCCGGGATCTATGGATTGGTGACCCTCATGATCCTCTGGCTGATGACCGTCTTAATCACGCCGGACCGGACCGGTCAGATTCGGGGCTGGCGTCGGACCCGTAAACTCGGCCG
>DFWB01000112.1:0-1439 GCA_002380675.1 Akkermansiaceae bacterium UBA4145 | reverse complement strand
CCCAGACTCTCCTTTCAATCAGATCCCGCCACCTCATTCCCGTGGGTATTCGCCATGGCGGCAATCGGCTCAGGAGGATGGTTTTGGTTCACCAAGAAGCTTGTAGAGTCAGCTTGGTTTGGAACCACCGATATGCCGATCGCCATTCTCCCCGTATTCTTCCTCGTCACCTCGGTGGGTGGGTTCAGTTTCCACGCCCTGCTCGAAGGCAAGGGTAAGCGGGCGGCTGGGTTAGCGGTGATCTTGATCGGAATCGCACCCTTGCTGGTTGGGGTCACGGTCGGCGCAACTGGCGAAGCTTTAGTACCATTAGCAGTGTGGATTTCAGGCTGTTCCCCGGTCGCGGGCCCGATTTACGCGGTATTGACTTTTCTTCCTCTCTCGAACCTCCCCCCCGATTTCGAACGAACGATACCCCGTGCGTTCTGGTTCTGGCAGGGGGTGGGCCTTTTGTGGGCCTGCAACCTGGCGATTAAGCTGCGACGAGGCAGAATAAAGATTGCCGAATCGACCCTGTGATCCTTCCACCGCATTGGGAGTGCTCGGAACCCCTAAAAACTCATAACCCCCTCATTATAAAGGTGGTGGGCAGGAAAGGATTCGAACCTTTGAAGGCGTGAGCCAGCAGATTTACAGTCTGCCCCGTTTGACCGCTTCGGTACCTACCCTAAAAGCTTGGGCGCACGGGATACGCCGTGGAGTTCTCACGCTCAAGCCTAAAATATCAGAGCCATTCAAACCTCTCCAGCCTTGCATCCATCGGCTCGCCCCGGTAAGGGGCATACGTCATGCCAATTGCGACTCCCGAGCAATACCGCCAGATGCTGGATTCCGCCCAAAAAGGTGGATACGCCTATCCAGCAATTAACATCACCTCTCTCACCACCGCCAACGGAGCCCTCAAGGCCTTCGCGGATTCAAATTCCGACGGGATTATCCAGCTTTCGTCCGGTGGCGGTCAGTTTGCCTCGGGCCTCGCGGTGAATGATGCTGCGTTCGGCTCTATGGTGCTGGCTGAAGCCGTACACCGCCTGGCGGAAAAGTATGACGTCCTGATTGCCCTCCACACCGATCATTGCCATCCCGGCAAGGTTGACAGCTTTCTCAGGCCCCTCCTGGAGGAATCAAAGCGCCGAAAGGAAAACGGCCAGGGACCGCTCTTTCAATCTCACATGCTGGACGCCTCCGAGCTTCCCCTCGAGGAGAACATGGCCCTTTCTGTCGAAATCATGAAGGAGTGTGTCGACCTCGATATTATTCTCGAAGTCGAAGCCGGAGTGGTTGGAGGCGAGGAGGACGGCCATGACACCTCGGGCCTCCCTGCAGAAAAACTTTACACTACACCAGAAGACATGATGACAGTGTATGAGACCCTGAACCCGCTCGGGCGCTTCATGTTCGCTGCAACTTTTGGCAACGTCCACGGGTCCTACAAGCCT
>DFWB01000062.1:24669-25179 GCA_002380675.1 Akkermansiaceae bacterium UBA4145 | reverse complement strand
GTCATCCCCAGCTCCCAGAACAACGCGAAACGCAGGAGATCCCAGCGCCGCCGCCGCCCTGATACCAAGCTGCAGATGCTCATCGGCACTCCCCCATGTATCCCGGAACTTCACCGAAGTGGGACAGATACTCCAGCTCCCGAGAAGGATCCGTATTCCCGCATCCTCTCCCTGCTTTCGCACATCCTTCAGATACGAATCGGTCATCTTTTCAAATGGCCCGAAATCCGTGATAAATAGAGTATCACATTTGAGCTCTGCGGCATATTTGATGAGCTCCGGTGCTTTCCATTTCATCGCCCGGACCGCAAAGTTGTCATAGCCAAGAGCCAGTCTCGATTGTGTCTCGCTATTCTCAGCCCATGCCCCTTGAGATCCAATGATCGACGAACTTGCTACTCCCTTCAAGAATGTGCGTCTGTGCATGCCTCATCCAATGCTAAAACCGGGCTACCGATCAAGCGTGCAGGTTGAAAGGGTATTAAAGGAGCCCCGGCTCATAACCCTGCT
>DFWB01000062.1:0-24355 GCA_002380675.1 Akkermansiaceae bacterium UBA4145 | reverse complement strand
GCTCATAACCCTGCTGAGCCGCCTCCCCTGCCTCATCACACATGTCCCGAAAAGCTCTTACTTCCACCACAAGCAGCCGCTTAGAGGCCACTTTGGCGATTGAAAGCTGAGGCCAGCTCGCCCATTAATCTCCTAACCCATGCCATTTCCTGCTGTTTTTTTGTGCCTGCTGGCTGCCGGTTCAGCGCTCGCCCAACATGAGGGGTGGACGACCACCCCTGTTCCGCAGGAAGGTGGATGGAAGGGTGCGAGTGGGTTTGGATGGTATCGAGCCTACGTCAAGATTCCCCGTGAATGGCAGGGAAGCCGGCTTCTTCTTGTTGTCGATACCATCAGCGATGTCGATGAAGCGTTCTTTAATGGAGCCAAAGTTGGAGCTAATGGGTCGATGCCTCCTTTGTTCGGAAAACCTTCAAGCAACATAAGACGTCCATTCGTCGTTGAGCCTGACCAGATTCGCTTTGGGAAAGCCAATCTCATCGCATGGCGGGTTTTCAACAAGGAGGGCAAGGGCGGCATTCTCAAGGGACCACTCCACCTGACGAGGATCAATGATGCTATAGATCTGACCGGGCAGTGGCTTTTCAGGCGTGGCGATGTACCGTCCTGGGCACATTGGGGGAAGAACCCGGAGGCGGAGACCGCCTCGTATCTCAGATTAGCTGGGGCAGAGCACGCTGGACACCGTGGAGTCATTCCTGCGGACAAGGAGTGGCGCCGCCAGTCACTATCCGCGGTCTCTCAACACTTTGATGGGAACAAGAATCCTTATGCCCGGGCCGATGACAAGGGCCAACCCTCTTCCCCCGAGCAGGCCCTCGATTTGTTCGAGACCGGCGCTGGATTGACCGTGGAGACCGTTCTCAGTGAGCCCGAGGTCCGGCAACCTCTCTTCATGGACTTCGACGAACGCGGGCGGCTCTGGGTCGTACAATATATACAATATCCCAATCCTGCAGGACTCAAAGTCCTCACTTGGGACAAACACCTCCGCAAGGTCTTTGACCAAGTGCCACCCCCTCCGCCATTTACCAGCTCCGCCCATCAGAAATTCGCCGGTCGTGATAAGATCACTATCCATGAAGATACCAATGGCGATGGGAAATATGACCTCCATAAGACCTTCCTCGACAAGCTGAACATGGTGACCTCTCTCGCTCATGGAAACAATGGCGTCTGGGTCCTGCACCCTCCCTACCTTCTTTTTTATCCGGATAGAAACCAAGACGACATCCCTGACAGTGAACCCATTGTGCACCTGTCAGGGTTCAACCTGGAAGACACCCATTCACTCTCCAACAGCCTGAAGTTCGGCCCTGATGGATGGCTCTATGGATGTACTGGAAGCACGGTGACCGCCCGCGTACGGGTTCATCTCGATGAGACCGCTCCCCGCTATCCTTTCCTCGGGCAGAACATCTGGCGCTACCATCCGACACGACATGAATTTGAGCTATTCGCGGAGGGTGGCTGGAATAACTTCGGGGTTGATTTCGATGCAGTCGGACGCCTCTACTCCGGCACGAATGGGACTCAGCAGGCTGTCCACTTTGTCCAAGGGGGCTACTACCAGAAGGGGTTTGGCAAGCATGGCCCCCACACGAATCCATACAGCTTTGGGCATTTCTTTGGAATGCCTATCAAAGGAGAGAGGATCCGGCTCGTCCATCAATGGATCCACTACAGCAGCGGGGAGATTCCACAACTCGAGGGGCGCCTCGTCGGGCCCAATTCACTCGGAAACAAAATTCATGCCCTCCGGATGGAACCCCGCGGCAGCACCTTTACAACCACGGAAGAACAGAACCCTCTTCGAACCAACGATCAATGGTTTCGCCCAGTCCATTGCGCGGTCGGGCCAGATGGGTCAATCTATGTGGCCGACTTTTACGATGCCCGCATCACCCATGTGGACCCGCGGGACAACTGGGATCGGAGCAACGGTAGAATTCACCGTATTCGAACTCGTGCCTCCAAGACCTCCAAGCCTCCTGATCTTGGGAAATTATCCTCCACTCAGCTGGCAGATAAACTCCTCGAGAAAAACCAGTGGGCGCGACGCCACGCACGCAGACTCCTGCGGACGCGCAGTGCAGAGCCTTCCCTCCATGAGCTGGGCAGGATCGTGAAAGAGTACAATCCCGATAACGATAGGTCGGAGCAGCAGGCTCTTGAGGCCCTCTGGATTCTCCAAGGGACATTCCTGCCAAAAACCAATCCCTCCGAAATGAAAGAAATCCTGCTCGCTGCTCTGGGGTCTTCCAGCCCGGACCTGCAACGGTGGGCTATTCGAATCGCTGCTGATCAGGAGACCACCCTCGGCCCTGCTCTGGTTGAAATTGCGAGTGCCACGAAGAACGCCGAAGTGATTTCTCAGCTTGCCTCTGCCGCCCGGATTCTGGGAGATCGATCGCTGATTGAGGCCTTGGCCAGAAGAGGTGAATTTTCTGCCGACCCTTTCATCCCTCTTCAGCTCTGGTGGGCTCTCGAGAGTCTCATCAGCCATCACCCCGTTCAAGCGCGTGAGCTGCTCTCCTACTCGGGGTTCTGGGATACTCCCCTCTTCGAGAGCATTCTGAGCGAACGAGTGGGACGGCGATATATGGCAGAGCGAAGCCCGGAAAGCCTCAAGATGTGCGCTCAGCTTCTTACGCGCGCTAAGGGCTCCAAGCATCTCGGAACCCTGATCCGTGGAATGGTCCGAGCCCTTGAAGGAACATCTCTCGATCCAGTTCCTCCAGAACTTGACGCTGCACTAGCGTATCTCTGGAAGAATGGAGACGTCTCAGGAGAGGTCATTCAACTCTCCCTGAGGCTGAGGAGCCCGCAGGCCCTCGCAGCCGCACGCCCCCTCCTGAAGGCCACTTCGACACCTCTTTCTCAGCGTCTCGATTTAATAAAGGCTCTGGGGGAGCTGGCTGATGCACCCTCCGAGGAGATCTTTCTAGCGTTAGTCCGGAACGAAAAAATGGAGCCTGCCATACGGCTGGCCGCTCTCACTGGGCTGAGAAGGTATTCCGGGGAGGGCATTCCTTCCACTCTCCTGAGCCTCTATCCCCGCCTACAAGGCGATCTCCGCCAGGTGTCCCAGTCACTACTTGCCAGTAGGCCCGAATGGGCCCACCAGCTCCTCTTGGCCGTAAAGGACGGCATTATCGACAAGGCCTCTATCAGCCAGGCAAATATCCTGTTGATGAACCACTACGAGGATAGCGAGATTCAGAGCCTGCTCACTCAGCACCTCCGTCCTTCTCCACGCTCGAACAAACACAAGGCTGAGCGGATCACAGAGATCAAGGCGCTTCTCTCCGCAGAGAAGCCAATAGGGAACCCGTCTGACGGATATACCGTTTTTGCGCAGCAGTGTGCCGCCTGCCACAAATTCAGGGATCAGGGACGGGATATTGGACCAGACCTAACAGGCTACGAGATGAAAAATCTCGATTATCTAGTGCCCGCCATCATCGACCCCAACCTCGGCATCAGGGAAGGCTTTGAACTTTCTACAATTACCCTGCGCCCAGCCGGAAACGCGACCGCTGCGATTCTGACTGGATTCATTACAGATACGAATGATCTCACCGTTACTATCAAGGACCTTTCAGGGATCAGGACTGTGATCGCCCGCAAAGATCTCTCTCAGCTGACCAGAGCACCGGTCTCCGTCATGCCCGATGGGCTACTGGACCAATTAAACGACCAGCAGATTCGTGATCTGGTCGCCTATCTTCAATCCAAGAGCTGATTCCGGCGGCCACGAATTCAAGGCTCACTCACAAAAGGGTCTAGGGCATAAGAATAAGGCGGTAGCCCACAACCATGAGAAACGCATCTACGAGAAGGTGGCTGATCCAGCAGCCCAGCACTGTCCCCTGCCGCTGATACATCCACGTCCATATTACGCCCCCTATTCCAACCAGAAAGGAGAGAAAAAGGGCCAGCGGGAGAGGGAACAGCACACTCATGAGGACCAGGTGGTGACCCGTGAAAGCCACCGCGGCGAGAAGGTGGCCAGGCCAGTAGCCAACCATCTTGCGCAGATGCCCATAGACAAACCACCGCCAGTAATACTCCTCCATCGCAGAATGGAGAACCGTAATGAAAATAGCCACAATCAGGAACCGCTCTTTCGAGGCAAACCCCAACCCCTTCGCTTTCTCAACAAGATTATGGCTGTTCTCTCTGACGATCTCTCCGACCGGCGTGAGAACCAGGATCCACCCTGCCAGCACGATACCAAGCCCACTCAAGACCCCTGTGACTACAACCGTTCCCCATGAGGGCCAATGGCCAGATCGGCTTTCCCTCCGGACGAGGCCCCCAAGTCCTATCAATCCGAAAAAGAAGAGCGGATACACGAGAACCCAGACCTTGGTAGCGAACCATGCGCCTCGCCCCGCGTTCCCATGGGGAAACCAGACAACGTAAATCAACGCACACAGAAGGGGCACAACAAGAGCCGCGGCCATCGCTGGCCAGCTCATTCGGTTGCTCCCGTTCCCTCCCGGCATGCGAGAATGGTAAAGCAACCACTACCGGCCTTGTCCATTACATCCACCGCGACAGGATGTTATTTTCTCCTACGCGTCCTCCACTTGACTATTCTCAGGTCACCAGCTGATAACCGATCACCATCAGCATCACGTCTACCAGAAGGTGGCTGACCCAGCACCCCACTAAAGTCCCTTGCCTCTCATACATCAGGGACCAGATCACGCCCCCTACCATTACACAAGCGGTCAAGATCAGGGCGAGGGTGACGGGGAAAAACTGAAGAGTAACAATCAGGTGGTGCCCTCCAAAAGCTCCAGCCGCCAACAGGTGGGCGCCCCAGCGACCCATCTTACCTCGCAGTTGACCGTAAACAAACCAGCGCCAGTAAAACTCCTCCAGTCCAGAGTGGAATACCGATACAAAGATGGCAAAGAGGAGAAAATTTTCCCGGAAGCCGAGCCCCTCCGCTCGAATGAGAACTCGAGGAGCGGCTTCCCACACAAGCGCTCCGATGGGTGTCCACATGAGGATGAACCCTGCAGATGCGATTAAAAGCCCACTAAGTAGACCAGTTATCCCCACGCTCTTCCAGGTCGGCCACTGCCTACCCGGGGCCCTCCTCAGGACGCCATGCGATCCAGCTCTCCAGAGGAGAAGAAGCGGATAGCAAAGGATGAAAACTTTTGTCAGGGTGTATGCGGACTTGCCGATCGGACCATTCGGGAAGATGACAAAGTAAAAGAGCGCTCCTATGGTCGGCACCACGAGAGCGAGCAGTAACAAAACCCAGGGAAGTTGGCAGCGCGATGCGTTCATCCTACCCGCAGCATGACCGATGGCCACAGGAACGGTGAGTAGATATTTTCAATCATTTCATCGATTGGAGTGATGCGCGCCTCCCCTTCTCTGAGCCGGTCCATCCTTGCGCCCTCGAGCAGCAGACCGTAGAAAGAGCCTCGCCATGCGCCCATCAATTCTTCTCCTCTGGCCATTCGCAGTAATGGCGAGCGAGAGCCCCGATTTCGGGCGTGATATCAGGCCAATTCTGGCAGAAAACTGCTATCACTGCCACGGACCGGATGAGCAGGCCCGGGAGGCGAAGCTAAGACTGGATACCTTCGAGGGAGCTACCACTGGAGGAGCGTCCGGCCCGGCGATCGTGCCGGGGAAGCCAGGGGAAAGCGAATTGATTGCCCGGATCTTCTCTTCCGATGGGGACGACCACATGCCACCCCCAAGCTCAAAACGAGTTCTGACCCCGGACCAGAAAGCCCTTTTGAGCGAATGGATCGAAGCAGGAGCCAAGTACGAAGAGCACTGGGCATGGCAAAAGCCGCAGCGTCCCGGAGTTCCTTCAGTCCGTGATCCCTCTCTGGTCCGCAACCCGGTTGACTCTTTTCTGTTACGTCGACTTGAACAGGAGAGCCTGTCTTACTCCTCCGAGGCTGATCCTGCAGTCCTCCTGCGACGCCTCTTCCTGGATCTCATTGGGCTCCCTCCGACTCCGGAGGATATTCGGGCCTTCGAGGGCACATGGGCCAATTCCGAAGAGCGGGAAAAATTGTATGATGAAACCATTAATCGCCTCCTTTCCTCTCCCCGTTTTGGCGAGAGGTGGGGAAGGCCATGGCTCGACCTTGCTCGGTATGCGGATTCTAACGGTTTTCAGGCAGACCAGTTGCGCCCTTCATGGAGCTACCGTGACTGGGTCATCGAGGCACTTAATGCCAATATGCCATTTGATCAATTCACGATTGAGCAGATTGCTGGCGACCTTCTTCCCGGCGCCACACTTGACCAAAGAGTTGCCACAGGATTTCACCGGACGGTGACTTGTAATGTGGAGGCAGGGGTCAGCCCGGAAGGCAACCGGGTTGATCAGGTGATCGACCGGGTCAATACCACTGCCACGGTCTGGCTGGGCATTACCCTGGAATGCGCCCAGTGCCATGATCACAAATACGACCCATTCACCATGGAGGATTACTACTCCTTCTTTGATTTCTTCAATCATACCCCACTCGAAGTTCAGCTACCCAGCAACAAGACTGACGTATCACACGATTTCATCGGTCCCTATCTTGATCTCCCCCTTACCGCTGAGCAGCGACAGCAAGCGAAAGAACAGGATGACCAAATCGCTCTGCTCCAGAAAGACCGCGACGACACGCTCAAATCTAGGGAAGAAGCCTATCTCGCCTGGGAACGCCACCACTCCGAAAGCGCCAAACAGCAATTTGCTTGGGAGATTCTCCAAGTCACTAAATTCAGCTCCACCGGCGGAGAACACCACGACATTCTCGAAGACGGATCTGTCCTCCTCAGCGGCAAAGTGCCCAACACCACGACCTATACCGTCGAAACCCGAACAACCCTTCCCCGCATCTCCCAGCTCAAACTGGAAGCGCTCTCAACACCCATGCTGCCCGGCAATGGCCCCGGCCGCGGAGACGACCAACAGCCCAACTTCGTCCTTAAGGAATTCACCGCTACCCTTCGTAAGGACGAGAGCGAGACGCCGATCAAACTGCACCGTCCACAGGCAAGCTTTTCCCAGAAGAACTGGGACGTCGCAGGCCTGATTGACGGCAGACCATCCACGGGTTGGGCAATCAATCCACAGTTCGGAAAATCACATTGGGCTACCTTCGCACTGGTCAACCCAATCGAACAAACAAGTGGAACTACCCTCGTCTTCACGTTGCCGCAGAACTGGGGTAGGGGTCGCGTTATTGGGAACCTCCGCCTCTCCGCCCGCAGCCAGGTCAGCAAAGACTCCAAACTTCCTGCCGACCTGATTGCTCTTCTCAAAAATCCGGCTGACGAACGCAGTGAAGCCCAGCAAAAGAAACTCCGCGCCCACTTCGAGAAAGAAACCCCCACCCTCAAGAAAATCGATGCCGAGATCGCCCGGCTCAAGAAGCAGCGCAATGCCATCAAAGCCAATCAAACCCTGGTCATGGTCGAAATGGAGAAACGGCGGACAACTCACATCCTGAATCGAGGAGAGTTTCTCTCACCAGGAGAAACGGTTCGGGCAAGGACGCCCGCCATTCTCACTCTTTCCCGCAAGCCAAATGATGAGACCAACCCGCCGGATCGTCTCGCACTGGCCCAGTGGCTGGTCGACCGGGACAATCCCCTCACAGCTCGCGTGGCGATCAACCGCTGGTGGGCTGAACTGTTTGGCAACGGAATCGTCGCGACTCTTGAGGACTTCGGGACTCAATCCCCGGCTCCCAGCCATCCGGACCTCCTGGACTGGCTCGCCGTTGAGTTCATGGAGTCCGGCTGGGACATGAAACATCTTCTCAGAGTAATGGTGAGCTCTCAGGCCTATCGGCAATCCTCACGAATCACTCCTGAGCTCCTCGAAAAGGATCCCCGCAATTTCCTCCTTGGCCGCGCACCTCGCTTCCGGCTTAACGCAGAGCGGATCCGCGATAATGCTCTGGCTATCTCCGGCCTCCTCTCTCCAAAAATGTTCGGCGAGCCCGTAATGCCCTATCAGCCGCCCGGGCTCTGGCGCCAAACCGGACGAAATGAGCCTAAATGGCTTGAGGAAAAGGACGAGGACCGCTGGCGACGGGGGATTTATATCGTCTACCGGAGAGCTGCTCCCTACCCAAGCATGGTCAACTTTGATGCCCCCGACAGGGCCGCCTGCAGTGTAGCTCGTGCGCGCACTAATACCCCGAACCAGGCCCTTACGCTCCTGAACGATCCCGCCTTCGTGGAGATGGCACTCGCGCTCGCTGACCGAATCCTTCAGGAGTCCAGCTCTCCGGGAACCAGAATCCAGCACGGTTTCCGTCTGGCGGTTTCACGCCTGCCTGACAGCCGGGAAAGCCGCATCATTGATCAACTCCTGCACGAGAGGCTAGACCACTTCACGGCACACCCCAAGGAGGCTGAGAATCTGCTCAGCAACCCTCATTTCGTCTTCCAGCCTCAAACCCGGAACCACTTGGAGTTAGCAGCTTGGTTTTACGTCGCCAGTGCACTCCTGAATCTCGACGAGACTATCACGAGAAATTAAAGGCATTCTCGCTACACCTCTCTGTTCACACCCTTCTTTTCCTTCGTCCACCCGATGATCTCCAGCCACCTTCAGAACGAGACCCGGCGCCTCTTTCTTCAAAAGACGGGATACGGCCTGGGGGCAGCCGCTCTCTCTTCACTTGCCAACGCCGACTCCGCTGGGGCAGCTGACGGCTCGCTGCGGCAGTCCGGCCTGCATCACGCCGCCAAGGCGAAGCGAGTAATCTACATTCATCTCGTGGGGTCTCCATCCCACCTGGATCTTTTCGATTACAAGCCTGAGCTGCAGAAGCGAACAGGACAATTGTGCCCTGAAGAGTTCTTCGACACGAGCAAGCTGGCCTTCATTCGAGAGCAGCCAAATCTTCTTGGCACTCCCAAAGAGGACCAGTTTGCCTTCCGTAAATGTGGAGCCTCCGGCATGGAGCTGTCCAACCTTCTTCCTCACCTTCAGGGAGTTGCGGATGAACTATGCCTCATCAAGACCCTGCACACCGACCAGTTCAACCATGCGCCCTCGCAGATGTTTCTTCTGACGGGGTTCGAACGATTCGGGCGGCCCAGCATGGGCTCGTGGGTAAGCTACGGTCTGGGAAGCGAAAACCAGAATCTCCCTGGATTTGTAGTCCTGATCACAGGGCAGGTCCTCGGAGCAGGCAATAGCGCGTTCGGAAGCGGATTTCTTCCAACCGTCCATCAGGGAATCGAATTTCGATCCAAGGGCGACCCGGTCCTCTACCTGTCCAATCCGAAGGGAGTTTCCCCGGGGGAACGCAAGATGGTTGTGGATGCAGTGAACAATCTCAACAAGGAGGCCCTCGCTGACGTGGGAGATCCCGAAATCGCTACAAGAATCAGTCAGTATGAAATGGCCTACCGGATGCAAACCAGCGTTCCCGAGCTGATGGATATCGCCGATGAGCCTCAATCCATCCACGAGATGTATGGCACCCAGCCCGGCAAGACATCCTTTGCGAATAACTGCCTGCTGGCGAGGAGGCTGGTGGAGCGAGACGTTCGTTTCGTCCAACTTTTTGATCAGGGATGGGACCATCACGGAAGTGTTTTCAACAGCCTCCCCAATAAGACCCGGCAGGTCGACAAACCCATTGCGGCGCTCATACGGGACCTTCGGGAAAGAGGACTTCTAGATGAAACCCTTGTCATCTGGAGCGCTGAATTTGGCAGAACCCCGATGGCTCAGGGTGCAGTGGGTAATGGCTCAGGAAAAACCAAGGCTGGCCGCGATCATCATAAGGACGCTTACAGTGTATGGATGGCCGGGGGCGGCTGCAAGGGGGGCCACGTCCACGGAGAAACTGATGATCTTGGGTATGCCATCGGACGTGACCCCGTTCACGTTCACGATTTCAATGCGACCATCCTCCATCAGCTGGGCATTGACCATGAGCGTCTTACCTTTCGCTATCAGGGAAGACAGTTCCGCCTCACTGATGTGCACGGAAGAGTGGTAAAGGATATTCTCGCTTGAAAGCGACTCGGGCGCGCCTTTCCTTCCTGGCTGCTTGCTACCCCATCTGAAGCATCTCACCAATGCTCCTCAGGATCTCCTTCCTTCCCACCCCGGTCTTGGTCGACGAAAGGTATGCCCGGGGCTCGCCCTCACTCCACTTCTTCATTGCCTCCCGGAAAAGAGCTATATTCTTTTTTGCTACGCTTTCCTTGTTCTTGTCCGCCTTGGTAAAGACCAGTTCAAAAGGAACTTCTCCCGCTACAAGCCACTCCACGAATTCCAGATCAACACCCTGAGGGGGATGTCGTGAATCAATCAGGACGAAGGCACAGACCAGGTTTTCCCGTTCGATGAGGTAATCTGAGATAAATTGCTGGAAACGTATGCGGTCCGCCTTGGAAACCTTCGCGTATCCATATCCCGGCAGATCGACGAGACTCCATCTCTCATTGATCGTGAAGAAATTGATCTCCTGCGTGCGACCGGGGTTGCCGGATACCCGGGCCAGCCCCTCCGCCTTTGTCAGAAGATTGATGAGGGATGACTTACCTACATTCGAGCGCCCGATGAACGCGAACTCCGGCAACGAGGAGGCGGGGCAGGTTTCCAGGCTGACTGCGCTGAGTTGAAAGTTGGCCGAGTGGATCTTCACGTTCGTCTAAAATTTGACATCATGGAGCAGGCTATCCACCTGTCCCCTCCCACAATTACACCCAGGCCGCTCGAAGCAACTCCTTCAGGCGCTCCTTCTCCGTTGCCGAAGTCTTTGCTACGAATCCCCGGGCATGAGCAAAATGCACATCGTCCTCCGGATCAATCCGGGTGAACTCCAGTCGGGGGTGATCATTGTGACGAGAGAGCCCATAGCCGCTACCTCGCCGGTCCGGATAGACCAGACCCACCACGCTCTCTGATTCACCAATCGAATCGAGATAGCGCCCCAACCCCACCGAGGGCTCGGCCGGAAGCGGATTGGTTCGTGGCATGAACAGAACCTTGAAGGGATCCCCACCATTGGCCTCGAGCGTCCAGAGCTCACCATGCTCACCGATGAAGGTGAGTCGCTCACGCAGGGTCTTCAAATACTCCAGTAGATCCTCTCCCACCCATCGCATCATTTCATAGAGCAGATCACCGGGATTGAGACGCTCAGCTTGTGCAAAACGTCGCAGCAGGGTCACATCCATTGGAGAGTTGAGCTTGCTTATGATGTCACGGTCAACACCCAGCCACTTGGCCGTCCCACCTGCCCCTCGGGTATCGAACCACTCTGCGGGCTCGAGCCAGTCACAGAACATTTTTGCGTCCTCGTAGAGCCCGAGGTCCTGAAGCACAAGGGAAAGCGCACAGACCGGATCGTGATCGCGCGGGAACTGGTGATGATCAAAATTCCCCCGCTTGGGCTCATGTTCTCCACCCACATCGACCACCAACACTCTTTCGTTGTCGAGGTCGCCCTGCTTCGGCTCACGCCGCTCGATAGGAGCCCCGTGCTGCGCCACCAGCAGGCTGCAGGCCAGGTAGTCGTCTTTGTGCGCGCCCCCCGGGTGCGTAAGAATCAGTTCGATGGACATGAGAGGCGGGACGGTAGGGAGTTGAGACCGGAGAGCAAGCCCTCGCGTCAGGCGGGGTGCCAGCGCGAGTGCTTATTGCTCTCTTTCCAGCTCTTCCTCCTACATTCGCTTCAGGGTCAGCAGGCGAAACTCCATTGCTTCCGCTCCGGGAATTTCCGTAGCGCGGAGAGTGAGTTCGCCCTTCCCCTTCTCAAGTGCGATCTTCCCAATCGTCACAGCCTTGAAATCCTTGACATAGGACTCCATACGCGGATGACGGTCACGCGCCGCCCCCAGCTCTGGCACATCATGTGCCTCTTTCAGCTCAAAAGGAAGCTTCGCTCCATTGAAGGACAACTCGAACTTTGCGCCTGCATCCCGGGCCGCATAGTAAAGGGCAACCTCGTAAGTCCCGGAGGCGGCAACCTCTACATCAAAACTGAGCCAATCCTCAGTATCTGTCCAATTCTTGAAATACGAACAGTTGGGAAACCGGTTTGACCGCTTAATGGCGCCATGGGCCGTCGCATCTCTGGCCGGCAGCTGGGAATAGCCTGCTTCCGGATGAGCAATGACAAAAGGACGTTTGTCATCGTAGTATGTCGGCATGAAGGCCTCACGGTGTGTCCTTGCCGCCTGGCTCAAGGTTGCAACGACCTCAGGGTGACGTGATGCCACATTCTGTGTCTGCGCTGGATCCGCAACCATATCGTAAAGCCTGCGCTTGTCGTCCAAGCGGAAACGTTGACTTCGGACACTAATTCTCTCTTTCCAATGATTAATAAGAATACGGGATGGCCAGGGCCTCTCCTCGGATTTTTCTCTCAGCAGCAACTGCTTGAGGCTGACCCCATCAAGTTCCTTGCCCTCTTCAACGGGGACCCCGGCGAGATCACAGAGGGTTGGCAGAAGGTCTCGCACACTCGCTATCTGAGGAACGACCTCTCCCGGCCGCAGGTGACCGGACCAGCGAATATACAGCGGGCTTCTCACTCCGCCTTCGTCGGTAGACCCCTTCCTGCCACGCATTCCTCCATTCCAACGCACTCCATTCGGTCCGTTGTCATGAAACCAGACTACGATGGTCTCCCCTGCCACTCCGAGTGACTCAAGACGCGCAAGCACCCGTCCGACGTTCCAGTCAATATTCTCACACATGGCGAGAGCACTCCTCTTATGAGTGTCGATCTCGCGTTCCGGATTCTGTTGATTGTGCATTTTGAGGCTTCGTTCAGCAAAGCGCTTCCAGAACTTATCAGGAACCTGCATGGGTGAATGTGGGGTATTGTAGGGAATGTAGGTAAAGAATGGTTTTCTGGACTCCACTGCACCCTCGATGAAAGCAATCGCCTTACTGGTGAAGTCATCGACGCAGAAACCCTCACCCTTGACCGGACGACCGTTCCACTCAAGAAGCGGGCTATAATAGTTACCCCAGTGGCCACTGCAGAAACCATAGAACTCGCCGAACCCACGCCCGTTTGGGTGGTAGGGGTATTGCATGCCGTTATGCCATTTACCGAACGCACCAGTTAAATAACCCTCTGCCCTGAACAGATCAGCCACAGTTACCTCCCCGAGATTCACCCGCTCACCTCCTGCGGAAGTAGAGTATACGCCTGAGCGCGCGTGATGCCTCCCAGTGAGAAACTCTGCCCTCGTGGGCGAACAGACCGGACATACATAGAACCGATCAAAGCTCGTACCATCCCGCTTCAACGAATCGATATGGGGCGTCTGAAGATCGACATTACCGGAGCTTGAGAGATCTCCCCAACCCTGATCATCAGTAAGAAAAACCAGAACATTCGGTGAAGAGCCGACCGCTGGGTGAACCGCGATTCCAGTAAGGATGAAGAGGAGCAATCTGACATTCATCTGCAAGGTCGATGGTGCACATGAACCTTCAAGGCTTGAAGTAAAATCACCTGTGCCTCTGCCTCGATCAGGAGGAATCCTGTTGTCTCAACGAAACACAATCTGTTGACCATTGTCTCCCTCTAACGTAAGTCCGACCCTCCCCTATCTGCTGACAATGTCTTCACCCACGATCATTTACACGATTACCGACGAGGCTCCGGCTCTTGCGACCCGCTCTCTGCTGCCAATCATTCATCGATTCACCAGCTCCTCAGGGATTCGAGTTGAAACCCGGGACATCTCCCTCGCCGCCCGGATCCTTGCGGTGTTCCCCGATTTTCTCGAGGAAAGCCAGCGGCACAGTGATGCACTGGCTGAGCTGGGAGCACTCGCACAGACACCCGAGGCCAATATCATCAAGCTGCCTAACATCAGCGCCTCCATCCCCCAGCTCGAGGCCGCCATCAAGGAATTACAGGGGCATGGATATCCTCTTCCCGACTACCCTCCAGCCCCCTCAACCCCTGAGGAAATCGACATCAAGGCCCGCTACGACCGAGTCAAGGGCAGCGCGGTAAATCCGGTACTGCGAGAAGGCAATTCTGACCGCCGAGCCCCAAAAGCAGTCAAGCAATATGCACGCAACAATCCTCATTCAATGGGCACGTGGTCGGAGGATTCCAAGACGAACGTCGCAACCATGTCCGCAGGAGATTTTCGTTACCGGGAGAAGTCCATCACCGCTGAGAGTGCTACTACTTTCCAAATCGAGTTTGTCGATCCCCACGGTAGCACTGGCGTTCTCAAACCCGCAGCGCCGCTTCTTGCCGGAGAGGTTCTTGATGCCAGCGTCATGAGCCTGAAGGCCCTCTCCTCTTTTCTCGATCATCAGATCGCCCACGCAAGGGAGGAGGGACTCCTCTTTTCCCTGCACATGAAGGCCACCATGATGAAGGTCTCTGACCCTGTCATCTTCGGCCAATGCGTGCGTGCATACTTCAAGGAGCTGGTCGAAAAACATGAACCGCTTCTCAACGAGCTTGGTGTCGATTTCAACAATGGAGTCGGAGACCTTCTTTCCAAGGTTGAGACCCTTCCTCAGGAAAAGCACGAGGAGATCAAAGCCGACCTTCAGGCCTGTTACGACCAGGGGCCGGCGCTGGCCATGGTGAACTCTGACAGAGGGATCACGAATCTTCATGTGCCCAGCGACGTCATCATTGACGCCTCCATGCCGGCCATGATTCGTGACTCTGGCAAGATGTGGAATGCACGGGGTGAGCGCCAGGACACCCTCGCCGTTATTCCCGACAGCTCCTATGCAGGAATTTATCAGGCTACGATTGAATTTTGCCGAGAGCATGGAGCCTTTGATCCTGCCACCATGGGAACCGTTCCCAACGTGGGCCTGATGGCCCAGAAGGCCGAGGAATATGGCTCTCATGACAAGACCTTTCAAGCCCCCGCCGATGGAACTATCCGTATCGTCGACAGCGATGGAAACGTCCTCATCGAGCACAGTGTCGAGAAGGGAGACCTCTGGCGAGCCTGCCAGACCAAGGATGCTCCAATTCGTGACTGGGTGAAACTCGCGGTGACCCGTGCCCGCGCCACCGGGTCACCGGCCGTCTTCTGGCTCGACGAAAACCGCGGGCACGATTCTCAGATCATCACCAAAGTGCAGGCAAACCTCGCGGAGCACGATACCGAATCACTCGACATTCGCATTCTACCGCCAGTTGAGGCATGCCGTTTCACACTAGAACGGCTCAAAGCGGGCCAGGACACCATTTCCGTGACCGGTAACGTCCTGCGGGATTATCTCACGGATCTCTTCCCGATTCTCGAGGTAGGCACCAGCGCCAAAATGCTCTCGATTGTTCCGCTCATGAACGGAGGCGGCCTGTTCGAGACCGGGGCTGGGGGCTCCGCTCCGAAACACGTTCAGCAATTTAATGCGGAAAACCATCTTCGGTGGGACTCCCTTGGTGAATTTCTGGCTCTCGCGGTCTCCCTTGAGCACGTCGCAGGTAAGTTCAACAGCACGAAAGCGCGTATCCTCAGCGAGGCTCTGGACGAAGCCAGCACCCAGTATCTTCTCAACGACCGGGCACCCTCTCGGAAATGCGGTGAATTGGATAATCGGGGCACCCATTTTTACCTCGCACTCTATTGGGCTCGCGCGCTTGCGACCCAAGACGAGGACCATGAGCTCAGTGCGGAATTCACCGCTCTTGCCAATCAGCTGGAAAAAGCAGAGGAAACGATCATGGAGGAGCTGACCGCTATTCAGGGACAGAATATCGAAATAGGAGGCTATTACCGGCCCGACGGAGCCACCGCAGATGCGGCAATGCGTGCAAGTCAGACGCTCAACTCCATCATCTCCAGTTGATTACTTAGCACTGAGAATCTTGCGAGTAACTTATCGCTAGTATATTCAATCCCTTCGGCTTTAACTTGCGGGGTGCATCGAAAATTCCCTCAACCTCTCGATCTCCTCCAGCTCACGATCATCGGAGCCTCCTGCTGGATTGGAGCTACCCTTTCTGGAATCGCGAACCCCGAGATTTCTTCAGTAGGCCATACTCCTGGGGGAAAAATATCATTTGAGTTAGGCCCTGACCCGGGCGGATACCATATTCTTCGCCGGTCCCACGATTTATCAGAAGTGGGTAACGGGCGCCCCGTAGCCATCGTGAGAAGTAATTCAAGCAGGGTAACCATCGCTGACTCCTCCCGACCGAAGAGCAGGGCCTTTTACCAACTCTCCCATTTCAGATCCTCCCAGACCGGAGATATCGACAATGACGGCTTTTCCGACTGGCTCGAAATGGCCAGGCCTGGCTATTACAACCCACTCAACCCGGCACCTCCCGTGAATCGGATCCACGGATCCCTGATGCTCACAGATCGAGCACACTATGAAAGAATGGCAGGTCGAGACGGGCGCCCCGGAGCACCAGAAATTCGCGAGGTCAAGTTTCTCGTCTACAACGTTCACACTCCTACCCCCGTTCTCTACTTCGCAGATACTACCCGTTATCAGTATCACTACGACTTCACCAATCAGGCGGTGAATCGATATAGCAGCGTCAGCCTCTTTCAGAGTCACACCTACTTCAACAATTCAAACCGGAGGAACCTTGCGGGAAGTCTGATCGCTCACGATAATTACGTCGACGATAAGGGGCAGCGGGGGCTCTACACGGTAGAATTCTGGCCAACCGATCCTGTGGCTTTCCGATTTGTGGAAAAGGGATACGAACTAATCGCCGCGTCCATGCCCTTCGTCGATGGAAACATTGCGTATCATCCTGCAAGTGAGACTCAGCGGACAATCTATGAGGACGAGAAGGAAGCGTTTGACAATTCCTACGTCAACGTAATCCAAACCGATGAGCTTTACCGGAATGTCGTGTTCACAGGACTTAATCCGGGCGAAGGATATGGCCGCCTTCGCGTCGTGAATGGCACTGAAACCCTGTCAGTCCGCGATGTCGTGATCTTCCGCAATATCCCTAACGACCTCACTCACGTTGCCGGGATTATCACCGAGATTCCCCAGACCCCGCTTTCTCACGTCAACCTCAAGGCGATGCAGAATAATACTCCGAATGCCTATATCAAGGACGCTTCCTCCAACCCCGATATCGCGCCATTAATCGGCCAGAATGTCTATTACCGGGTTGATCGTGATGGCTTCGAAATGCGTGCTGCCTCGGACGAGGAAGTCGACGCATGGTTTGAGGCGATCCGGCCATCACAGCCTCAGACGCCTGTGCGGAATCTCAGCATTACCGAGATCCGGCCTCTTTCGCAGATTCGCTTCGGAGCATCCAATGCCTTCGGAGCAAAAGCAGCAAACGTGGCCGAGCTGCAAAGAATCATCCCCCGGAATTCCCCTAATGGCTATGCCATCCCCTTTTACTTCTACGATGAATTCATGAAGTTCAACGGGCTTTATGATGAGGTCCTTGAAATGATCGAACAACCGCTCTTTCAAAACTCACCTCTTTTCAGGGACGCCCTTTTGAGGCGCTTACGAGACACTATCGAGGACTCTCCACTCCCAGTCTGGATGACCGAGGCTGTAGACAGATTAAAGGCCTCATGGAGGCGCAACGTCAGCCTGAGGCTGAGATCCAGCACAAATAATGAAGACCTCGAAGGCTTTAACGGCGCTGGACTTTACAGCTCTTACACCCACGCCATCGACGAAGGCCCCTTGGAAAAGAGCGTAAAGCAGGTCTGGGCCAGCCTCTGGAACTACCGAGCCTTCGAAGAGCGTGAATTCTGGCGCATTGACCATTTCTCCGCTGCCATGGGGGTTCTGGTGCACCCAAACTACACGGAGGAGCAGGCCAATGGAGTCGGGGTCACGACCAACATCTTCGACCCTGCATGGGAAGGGCATTATGTGAACGTGCAAGTTGGTGAAAATCTGGTCACCAATCCGGAAGCCGGGACAACCCCGGAAGAGTATCTCATTGCTCAGCTATTTGGAGGATCAGACGAAATTCAATATATCCGGTTCTCGAATCTACTTCCGCGGGGAGAGACCATCCTCACCCGCGCTCAGGCTCTCGACCTCAAGATCAAGATGGATCTGATCCACAACCATTTCCGCTCCTTATATCAGCCCGCTAACTGGTCCTCGTGGGCAATGGAAGTGGAGTTCAAGATTACCGACGATGGAGACCTACTGATTAAGCAGGCTCGTCCTTGGGTTTTCTAGATAAGGGCAACATCATCAAGATGCTTTAAAGAGCGATCTCTTCTACCCCGAAGCGGTAGGAGAACTATTAAGAGTCGGTTAAGGCAGTAAAGCATCGGTAAAGTGCATGGTGCCATCGTGCGGACTGTGGTTCATGGTTATCCATGAAAAAACCTGTAGCTCGCTCTCATCTCGCTCTCCTACTCGCAAGCCTCGCCGGTGCGGCCTCCGCGGAGGCTCAAATCCCCACAGATTCACACATTAATTTTTCTCCTCTGCCAGAAAATGGGTTCATGCGAATCGCTATTGCCGACCCGGGGAATCACACGTGGAATCTGCAAGTCTCACATGACCTTATTTTCTGGTATGAATTCGAGACGATCAAAGTTCACAATGGGAGATTTGCCAAGAACCTGCACGTTCTCGAGAACACCCCTCGATCCTTCTACCGTCTGAACTTCGACCCTGTCCTCCAAGCAGGTGAGAGCAGAGTCAACCAGGCTTTGGCTCTTCCATCCACCCCGGGCAACTACGCTCTTCCCTCCCTTCCCGCGCACTTCCTCACCCCTCAGGTAATCGCCCAGGACAACACCCCTGCAGACAATCCGGTGACAGACCGCGCAGCGACGCTCGGGCGAGTCCTTTTCTACGACAAGCGCCTCTCTGCCAATAATACCATCTCATGCGCATCCTGCCATCAGCAGGAGCATGGTTTCTCAGATCCTCGTCAGTTCAGCATCGGATTTCGGGGAGAGGAAACCGATCGAAACTCTATGGGGCTCACTAATGCAAAATACTATGAGCGAGGACATTTCTTCTGGGACGAGCGTTCTCAAACACTGGAAGAGCAGGTCCTTGAACCTATCCAGAACGAGGTTGAAATGGGACTGACACTGGATGAACTCGTCACAAAAGTTTCCGCAGAGCGATACTATGCAGAACTTTTCACCCTTGCGTTCGGAGACGCCGTTGTCACCTCGGAACGAATCTCTCTCGCCCTCGCTCAGTTTATTCGCAGCATCATCTCAACGGAATCCAAGTTCGACCACGGAAGGTCTTCCAACTTTTCCAACTTTACCCCGCAGGAAAACCAGGGGCGGCGAATCTTCAATGGCCAAGGGCGGTGTGACGACTGCCACGGAACCGACAACTTTGTCTCCGACACGGTTTTCAATAATGGACTTGAAAACCCCTACACGGACCCGGGTATAGGTGCCATCACCCGTCGGCAGCAGGATCTCGGTAAATTCAAAACTCCCTCCCTACGGAACATCGCCCTCACAGGACCATACATGCACGATGGTCGGTTCAGGACCTTGGAAGAAGTGGTCGAATTCTACGACTCCCAGGTGGTCAACCACCCCAATCTCGCCCCTCAACTCCGCAACAATAATCGCCCTATCCGATTAAATCTCAGCGAGGCAGAGAAAAGGGCCCTCGTGGCCTTCCTCAATACCCTGACTGATCCCAATCTCACGACTGACCCAAAATATTCTGACCCCTTCAATTACGGAGAATAATTTCCAAAGGATCATCCGCACAAGGCGACCCCTCGTTTGCAGGGGTCGCTGTCGTGTTCTTAACGGCAGACATCCCCCAAAAGTCCAGCTAGGCTATGCCCCGATATCCCTGTTCTGTGACGTCGAAGCCCATGCGCATTCCATATCTGCTCTTCTGCCTTCTCCTTCTTCTGGAAGGCCCGGCTCATACACTCCGGGCAAGCCCTGCCGCTTTTCGTCCTGAGACTCTGAAGCAGGTGGACACCGTAATATTGGAGGCTATCCAGAAAAAGAAACTCCCTGGCGGAGTTCTCTGGCTGGAGCGAGGTGATGAGATCTACCGGAAAGCCTACGGCAAACGGTCATCGGTTCCCGTGAAAGAGGATATGTCAGTCGATACCATCTTCGATGCAGCATCTCTCACCAAGGTGATTGCTACCGCTCCATGCATCCTGAAACTGATCGAGAATTCTCAGATCAAGCTTAAGGACAAAGCCTCCAAATTTCTTCCCGAGCTTACGGGAGACCCTAACAAGTCTAGAATTACGATCCGTCACCTTCTTACCCATACGAGCGGCCTCCTCCCTGGAATTCGCAAGGGATACGACTGGAACGGAAAACACACCGGCATCGCGCTTGCATGCAGTGAACCTTCGATCGGGCATGCTGGTTACGAACACCGATATAGCGATATCAATTTCATTCTGCTGGGAGAAATTGTCAGCAGAGTTACAGGGAAACCTCTTTCCGCTTTCGCGCAGGAAACTATTTTCGGACCTTTGCAAATGAAGGACACCTTTTTCCATCCTGCAGAAACATATCTACCCCGAATCGCCCCTACGACCATGATGGATGACGGGAGCGTCCTCAAGGGAGTCGTTCATGACCCCACGGCAGGGGCCATGGCGGGCGAAGCAGGTCATGCGGGCCTCTTCACCAGCGCCCATGATCTTGCACGCTTTGCCCGCATGATCCTGCAGGGCGGGCAGCTGGAAGGAGCACGCATTCTACGCCCAGAGACCGTTGAACTTATGTCCTCCGTCCAGACTCCAGAGGCCGTCTCCGTTCGTCGAGGGCTTGGTTTCGACATTGATTCTCCTTATGCGGGACCTCGTGGAAAAACCTTTCCGCTTGGCTCCTTCGGTCATTCCGGATGGACCGGCACCTCTCTCTGGATCGACCCCTTCAGCCGAACCACGGTCATCTTCCTGAGTAACCGAAATCACCCTTCGGGGGGAGATGTCCGCACACTGCGCTATCAGCTCGGCACCCTCGCTGCGGAGGCTACGGGCTTCGACTTCACAGCGGTCTCAGGGGCCCTGCCTGAGGTGACGGGCCGGAAGACGGCAGATACCCCGGAGAAGATTCAATATCCGGTCGGGAATGTTCTCAGTGGAATCGATGTCCTGATCGCCAGCGCCTTTGCTCCCCTGAATGATCTCAGGGTTGGTCTCATCACTAACCCAACAGGACTGAACCGGGATCGCAGGAGCACGATCGACCTTCTCCACGAAGCCCCCTCAGTGAAATTGGTCTCTCTTTTCGGCCCAGAACACGGCATCCGTGGCACGGCAGACGGAAAGGTGGAAGACGGATTCGATAGCCGGACCGGACTCCCCGTTCGTAGCCTCTACGCTGGGAAGGATCGCCGCAAACCGAGCCCAGAGCATCTGCAAGAGATTGATGCCCTCGTCTTTGACATGCAGGACATCGGGTGCCGCTTCTATACCTACCTTTCCACCATGGGCCTCGCAATGGAAGCAGCAAAGGAAGCGGGAATCCAGTTTGTCGTCCTTGATCGTGTGAATCCGCTGGGCGGTGAAAAAGTGGCGGGGCCACTCCGTGACGGGGACCAGAAATTCGTCGCCTTCCACGATATTCCATTACAACACGGCATGACCGCGGGAGAGATCGCCAGGCTCTACCAGAGCGAACTCTACCCCGAGCTGAACCTCTCGGTAGTCCCCCTTCGCCATTGGAAACGATCTATGCGCTTTGACGAAACGGGTCTCCCATGGATCAAGCCTTCCCCAAATATGCCCAACCTCGCTGCTGCTACCCTCTATCCGGGTATTGGCCTGCTAGAGTTCACCAATCTTTCCGTAGGCAGAGGAACTAGTCTTCCTTTTGAACTTGTTGGCGCACCATATATCGAACCTGAAGCGCTCGCCTCGCAGCTCAGTGCAACAAATCTCCCAGGGCTCGAATTCGTTCCTGTCAGATTCACTCCGGAATCCAGTGTTTTTGAAGGTGAGGAATGTGGTGGCGTGCGCCTTCTCTTGAAGGATCCATTCACCTGCGAATCTCCTCATCTCGGCGTCGCCCTGGCCCAGTCACTGCGGAAACTCTACCCGGACCAATGGCGAACCGAAAAGCTGAATACCCTTCTATGCCACCCCTTCACCGAAAAGGCGATTTTGGACCAGCGTCCTTATAAGTCTATCATCGCGGAGTGGGGAAAAGACTTGGACAGCTTCAGAGAACGCCGCAGAAACTTTCTGCTGTATCAATAAGCTCCTATCATGATTCGGCACGCGTGGGATACCCACTGGTAGAAATCATTTCTTCCGCAGTGGCTAACAGCAAAACCTTAGCTTCGCATCCATTGACTTTGATTCGACCGAGAGCGATCCCTCTATCCGAGTGGGTCTCATCAAGAGCGACCGGAAAGTCCCCGTCGACCGGACACGGAAGCTCTCGGAGCTCAGCCATCCCTAGGGGCCTTTACGCTGGCGCCCGGTCTTCTTTCTCTCTAGGAAGGCAGGCCACCATGAAACATACGCTCTCACTTCTTGCCTGTCTTCTCGGCGCCCTGCCCCTTTCGGGACTGGCTGACGTCTCTCTTCCTCGGATTTTTGGGAGTCACATGGTGCTCCAGCGAGGGACTCCACTCAAGGTCTGGGGAACTGCCGACTCCGGAGAAAAGGTCGCTCTCAAGTTCGGGTCACGCAACTTTTCTGCAACTGCGGACGAGAATGGCAAGTGGCACATCGACCTGCCAACCCTGAAGGCCGATGGAGGCAAGTCCCACAAAATGACCATCAAGGGGAAAAACACCATCATTCTAGAAGACATCTTGATTGGTGACGTGTGGATTGGATCCGGGCAGTCCAATATGGAGTGGAACCTGAATCAGAGCGAAGGCCGCGATGAGTTCGTCAAGGCCGCCAACCACCCGGGAATCCGTCTCTTTCACATTCCAAAGAAACAGTTCGATACGCCGCAGGCCGATGTCAATGCAGTATGGAAGCCATGCACTTCTTCCAATATCCCTGGGTTTTCCGCGGTCCTCTACCATTTTGGTAAAGCGATCCACGCGGACCAGAGTGTTCCCGTTGGGCTGATCAATAGCTCGTGGGGAGGCTCTCCCATTGAGCCCTGGACTGTGACAGATGCTGGTTCAGGAAAAATGTATAACGGTATGATTGCCCCAATTGTGGATTTCCCGGTAACCGGCACGATCTGGTATCAGGGCGAGACCAATTGCATCCAGAAAAACGGATTAGCGTATACCGGAAAGATGAGAGATCTCATCGAAGGATGGCGTCGCGTGTTCAACAATGAGAGTATGCCTTTCTACTTTGTCCAGATTGCCCCATGGAGTGGAGGTTCCTACGCTTCAGGACAACTTCCCGCCCTCTGGGAGGCTCAGTGCGCTACCCTAAAGATTCCTCATACGGGAATGGCAGTAACCACGGACATCGTACACAACATCGGGGATATCCACCCTCGAAACAAACATGAGGTGGGTGGCCGGCTGGCCCGCTGGGCCCTCGCAAAGCACTACAAGAGCCAGGAAGTGATCTACTCTGGCCCCCTTTACAAGGCCATGAAGATTGAAAAGAGCTCAATCCGCCTGACATTCGCTCACGCAAACGGCCTCAAGGCAAGAGATGGGAAGAGCCTTTCAGAATTTCAAATTGCGGGTGCGGACGGTCAATTCGTGGATGCTGATGCAAAAATTGTCGGCGATCAGGTTCTCGTCACCGCTGAGAAGATCAAACAGCCTACTCAGGTCCGGTTTGGCTGGCATAAGGTCGCAAACCCCAATCTGGTCAATGGAGAAGGACTTCCTGCCTCCCCATTCCAGACTGAAAATTGGACAGGCGGCACCGGGGAATAAAGGCGTCAATTGTTCAACCTCGAGATCGGCAGACCATTCCCTCTTTTTGACATGAACCCCAGCAAGGCACTCTTCCTCGCCCTGATCGGATCCCAGATAGCCGGAGCCGATATTCAACCCGTCAAACATCTCATCGATACCCACATCCACCTCTATGACACAACGCGTGAGCAGAAGGTCGGCTGGCCTCCGGAAAAGGACAAGGTGCTCTACAAACCCCATCTCCCGACGGAATACAGTAGATTAGCAAAAGCTGCGGGAGTGACCGGGGTAGTCGTTGTCGAGGCGAGCGATCGTCTCGAAGACAACCGGTGGGTACTTGACTTGGTCAAGGGTGACCCTTTCTACATTGGCCTCGTCGGAAATGTGGATGTCTACCGCGAGGATTTTTCCCAGCATGTCGCTCATCTGAAAAGGGACCGGCGCTTCGTGGGCGTGCGAGCCCGAGGATCCAAGCCCATCGACTTTACCCACGATCTGGTCCTCTCCAATCTTAACATGCTGTCACAGCAGAGCCTCACCATGGACTATCTGACCAATGGAGGAGGAATTCCCGGTATCAAGATCGCGGACAAGCTGGCAAGAACCATTCCC
>DFWB01000307.1 GCA_002380675.1 Akkermansiaceae bacterium UBA4145 | reverse complement strand
TCATGCTCGACGCCCACCACCACCTTTGGAAGTACGACCCTTCCCAGTATCCGTGGATCGAAGGAAAATCTGTTCTCGCACAGGACTACCTTCTTCCGGAACTTATCGAAAACACTACCGCCGCAGAGGTAACCGGAACCATCGCCGTCCAAGCCCGTCAAACTCTCGAGGAGACCGACTGGCTTCTTGAGCTATCGGATCAATGTGACCTCATCCGGGGAGTGGTGGGCTGGGTTCCTCTCGCTGACCCCGATGTCACCGAGCACCTCGACCGCCTCACCCAACGTTGCAAGTTCAAGGCTGTGCGCCACGTAGTACAGGACGAGCCCGATGACAACTTCATACTCGGCACTGAATTCAATCGCGGTATTGCCAAACTCAAGGATTACGATCTCGTCTACGATATCCTTATCTTTCAAAGACATCTTCCTCAAACGCTTGAGTTCGTTGACCGACACCCCGGTCAATCCTTCGTCATCGACCACATTGCCAAGCCTGTTATCCACAACGGGCGGATTGAAGATGAATGGCAACACGGTATGACTGCGCTCGCAGAGCGTGACAATGTTAATGCCGTGAAGATCAGCGGAATGGTGACTGAGGTGACTGACAGCCAGATCGATGAGGCCACTCTGAAAAACTACTTCGAGAAGTCCCTCGAAATATTCGGGCCCGAACGTCTCTGCTTCGGAACAGACTGGCCGGTCTGCCTGCTTCGAATTGATTCCTACGTCGACTGGGCAAATTCCGTGCGCGGCTACGTTGCTGATCTCACGGGGGAAGAACAGCATGCAATCCTGCAGGAGAACTGCGAAAAGGCCTATCGGTTATAGGCAATCTTCATCCTTGCAGAATAGCTTCATAGCCAAGCCCTTTCCTCCCGGCTCCCACAGACACCGCCAGATCAGGGGCGAGCGGGATAGCGAAAGGATTTGTCGGGACGGGCGGGTGGCTCAGGCCTCGATGGAGGATCTTCCTTAATTCTCTTCTGTAGGTAGGCGAGAGCAGCCTCCAGTTGGGCGTCACGACCACCGAAGGATTCATGAGGAAGGTTATCTACAACCATATCAGGCATCACTCCTGTGCCCTCGATAATCCAAGTTCGGTCCGGCGCATAGACTCCAGTTTCCGGACTTCGAGCCATACCACCGTCCATAAGCCGCGTTGCGCCTCGCAACCAGATTCCTCCACCCCAAGTCTTCGTCCCAATCAGAGGCCCGAGTCCAAGGCGCCGGAATCCCTCCGAAAAAGCCTCTCCATCTGAAATGGTATAGGCATCCACCAGCACGACCATGTGCCCATCAAAGGCAAACTGCATGTTAGCAAAAGGGCGACCTGTCCGGGTTTTCCAATACATCCACGGCTTCCTGCTTAAACGGCTGAGAATCCAGCTATCGATATTCCCTCCATAATTCTGCCGCATATCGATAATGAGCCCCTTCCGATTGAACACCGGATAGTAGCCTTTGACGAACTCCGCATAGTTGGAGGAAGACATCCCCCTCATATGAAAATATCCGATCTCCCCGTTACCCTTTTTTTCCGCTTCAAGTCGGCGGGTGTATTCCCAGTGACTCGTCTTGAGGTTCCGGAATCCACTCGAGCTCAGGGGAGTCACAATGGACTTTCTGGTTCCGCCTACCCCGATCCTTCGGGACTCCAGAAGAACTTTTCTACCGGCCTTGTTCTTAAGTAGTGCCCCAATTTCCGGAGCTCTGGTAGCAGGTTCGCCATCAACTGAAATAATGACGTCTCCGATCTCCATCTCTACTCCAGCCTTGAGCAGGGGCCCGACCTCTGCCGGATAATCAGGATCGGTTTCATACAATTGCTCAATCCGGAACCCCTCCTCTACTTTTGAGAGCTGCGCGCCAAGGTGTCCAAGACTTGCGCCATCTGTCGCATCACGGATATCCCCAGCATAAATGTCCGTATGCATCGCCGAGAGTTCTCCCACCATCTGCGAAATCAGGTGATCAAGTTCCCACCGGGTAGTCAGTCGTGGTAAAAGGGCTTCATGCCTTCGACCCATCGCATCCCAGTCCACACGGTGCATCTTTGGATCGTAGAAGTAATCCCGATGCATACGCCAGGCATCACGAAACATCTGGCCCCACTCCTGAGCAGGGCTCACGCTGAGAGCAAGCCCACTTAGGCTAAGCTTTGCTTGAGTGGAGCTACTGGGCGGTTTTCCCGTGGCCGGAAACACATAAAAGCTGTCCCCCTTGCGTACGAGGCAGGTGGCACCATCTCCCGAGATCTCATAACCACGCACCTCTGTCATCACCGTAGTCCACTTATGTCGGGCGGAATCAGCGGTGATGGGAAAGGAAACCAGTGATGATTTACGGCTCAGCGAGAGAGAAGAATGCAGGCAGTAGAGGTTCCCACGGGCTCTTGCAAGATACCGGTAATTACTAGGTTCCACCGGCAAAACAAAGAGGCGGCCATCGAGACTCTCCAGATTAACCTCTTTGCTATTCTCCTCCTCTTCCTCCCCAGCTGGTGGGAGCTCCCCCTCGTTCGAGGCCACAAAGGGAGAGCGCTGTCCTCCGACCAGATCGAGAGCATAAATCCCAGCCGTCTTATCGAGAAGAGGTTCAGGTTGGCGGGCACCCCAAGGAGAGCCCTGCACGGACCGGAAAGTCCGGTCCGAAAGAAAATACAGCCATTTCCCTTCCGCCCCGAAGACAGGGCTGTAGCTATCGAGGCGTGCCGTGGTGACAGCCACAGGGTCATTTCTTTTCTGGGTATCATAGAGAAAGATTCTCTTGGCCTGATTCTCCATGGTGTCCGTATAGGCGATCCACTGACTATCGGGTGACCATGTCAGATCTATGTAGTCCCATTCATTACCCTCTTCTGAACGTGCCACCTCCCACTCGTCACCACTGGCAAGATTCCGCATCCAGAGGACTTGGTTCCGATCCGTGTGAGCTAGCAGCTTCCCGTCTGGTGAGGGAATTCCATCATGTCGCAGGGTTGTCCCTCCGGAAGTGATGGGCGATGGCTCCCCCAACCCATTTGCAGGCTCACGCCAGAATTCCATCTCTCCACTACGATCAGAAAGGTAGATCACATCCTTGCTTCCGGGCAAAAAGCGAAGATCTCTGGTTCGACTCTCACTATCTTGTCTGAGCCGTATGATCCGGCCAGCCTTCGCAGGTAACACATAGCCACGCCCACGAATAGTGAGGCCTACCTGCTTGCCATCATGGGAAAGAAACCAGGAATTGAGGTAGGACATCGGGTTGCTGATCCAACGCTCCCGCTTCTGGTCAAAGTCAGAAGCCAAGCGAATATCCACCTTGCGCGATTTATTCTGCGCTATGTCGTAAATCCAGATATCCGCGCGGTTACCGAAGATGATCCTCCCGTTGTGAAGCGAGGGCGAAAGAAGGTCCCATCCTGCAAAGGACGTATGCTGAACCAGCCCCTTACCCTCGAGGTTCATCGACCATAGATTCATCGTGCCATCGCGGTCACTACTGAAGTAGAGGCGATCCTGCCACACCATGGGCTCACGGCTCGTCCCATCATAATCCGGAGTCAGCGGAACGGCTTCGTCATCTCCCTCCCGGAATCGCCATAGGTTTTCTATGAGCCCTCCCCGATACCTTTTCGCAAAACTGTTCTGCCGAGGCAGGCGAGTGAAAAACAAGGTCTTCTTGTCATCAGAGAACTCACCATCACTGGCCTGCTCCAAAGGAATCAGTTTTTTCTTCCCGGTCTCTATATTCAGCACGGCGAGCTGATGAGTGTCACGGGTAGCAAAATACCAGGTTGCATAGACCAGCTCCGTATCGGATTTCCACGAGACGGGCCTTGGGCCCCGACGCCCACTAACGCCCTCGTGAGTGATGCGTGAGGGTCGCCCTCCCTCCAGAGGCATG
>DFWB01000267.1 GCA_002380675.1 Akkermansiaceae bacterium UBA4145 | reverse complement strand
ACAATTTCTCACGAGCCAAGGATAATTTTCCGGATTTTGATAAGGCTCTCACTGCGCTGGTTGACGATCTACATGAGCGCGGAATGGCCGAGGATACAACCGTGATTGCCTGGGGTGAATTCGGACGCACTCCTACCATCAATGAGAAGGCGGGCCGGGACCATTGGCCGCGGGTGGCTAACGCCCTGCTGGCATGTGGCGGAATGCGAACGGGACAAGTGATTGGGACGACAGACCGTCTGGGGGGAGAGGCCGATGAGCGGCCCGTGCACTTTCAGGAGATGTTTGCAACCCTGTATCACAACATGGGGATCGATGTTAACAAGGTCACCCTGCCCGATTTGAGTGGTCGGCCCCAGTTTCTCGTGGATACGGAGCACCAGCCGCTTCCGGAGGTGATCTGATAGCGACGACGTCCAATCTGGCAAGTTCCAAGGTATCGGTTCCTGGAGGGAAGAGCGATCTCAGCAGGAAGACTGAAACGGCCCAAGGCTGCCGGCTTTAAAAGAGTTTGGCGCCGAGAGCGTCGTTTGTGGCATTGATTTCGTCGATTCCCGATTGCACTGCCGCTTCGCAGTCCTGGGTAAGGTCTGCGATTGTCTGGCGGGCTTTGGACCGAAACGGTTCAAGGCGTTCGCGAAGGTCGATCGGGTTGCCGAGCTGAACGATGCAGCGCCGCTTCCCTGCAGGGGGAAAGGTAAGGGAGTGAACGTCCTCACGAAGGCGGGCTACCGTTTCGGCAACCCGATCAAGCGTCGGTTTGGAAGCCATGTATCCTCCCTGATAGCCAAGAATCCTGAGGGCGAGAATCGCCTCATCGGCCCAGAGGGCGGCGGCTGGGTGGTCGACCTCCCGGTCCGGGTCAATGCGAATGCCATGAATAGTGGACCGGATCCTCCGAATTCGTTCTGTGAGACTGGACCCGGGTTTGCTCTGAATCTCAATTTTCTCCTCCAGAGAGTTAATGATCTGTTCGGCTGCATGGTGGATTTGTTCGTCTACCGGGGAGGTTTGCTTGCTGGAGCTGTAGCCGCGTTGTCGGAGGAAACGTTCGAGGGCGGCGGTGCTGATCCGGAGAAGTTCATTTCCGAAGTCAGCCTCGGGATTGAGTTCCGTTTCGAAACGGCGGGCCAGCTCGTCGAGAGCGCCTCTTAGTTGGTCCCGGATGTCCTCGATGTAGGTGAACTTCATGGAGACCGGAACGGCGTAGACAGGATGGCTCTCGCCCAGTTTTTTCTGAGCACTGAGAGCGATGTAGGAGGCTCCTTCGGCGAAGGGAGCGACTGCATCATTACAGAAATAGACATTCCCCTCCGGAAAGAGGATGAGGGGGTGCTTGCCTTGAATAAGGACATCGGTCGCACACTTCATGGATTTTCGGTCGCTTCCTTCGCGGTCGACGCTGAAGGCGCCGGTGCGTTGCATGATCCATGACTGGAACCGGCTGCGAGCGAACACATCGTAAGCCGCCATGAAGGACGGTTGTATTCCGAGGCGGCGAGTTACCTCGGACATAACCTGAGGGTCGCTGTGGGTGGAGTGATTGGGGAGAAGCAGGATGTGGGCATCTTTTCCACATAATTGACGGAAGGTGTCCTGCCCCCGGATTTCCAAGTCCTCGATGAGGTGGCGTTTGCTGGGAAGGGCGACTTTTCCGATGACCCACTGGGTAAGGGAGATCAAGAAAGGGTTGGGCTTGGGGGGGACAAAGCGGTAGGGAAGATCTTTAAATTCCAGCATCCTTCCATCAGTTTACGTTTCCAGGATAGAAGGACAAGAAAACGCTAAGGGAGCTGTGACTTGAATAGACCGGTGATTTGGGGTGGCATGGAGGCGTGCAGGAAAACTGGATTCTCCGCCCGGGTCGCAGGGAAGATGGACCCGGATTGGTTCGTCTGATTGACGAGGTCTACCGGGAGTATGGAGATGAGGCGGATGTGGATGGATATGACCGCGACCTTCTTGATGTGGAGGCTGCCTATCGGAAGAAGGGAGGAGAGTTCGTTGTCCTGGAGGAGGATGGTGAGATCGTGGGAGCACACGCAACCCAGCCGATTGACCTGGAGAAGGGTCTCCTGACCTTTCGCAGACTCTATCTGCCGGCGAGAGTGCGGGGCAGCGGGGCAGGGAAATTCCTTATGGACTGGGCGGTACGGTGGAGCAGGGACAATGGCTATCAGCGCGTAGAATTCTGGTCGGATACCCGCTTTTCTCGCGCACATCGATTTTTCGAGCGCTATGGATTTGAGAGGGGTGGTGTTCGTCATGTGGAGGAAGGTAAATTGAAATTCTCCGAGTATTTCTTTGCGTTGTCGCTCTGAGTGTCGACGCTATGCCGCTTTAGATATGTGGCGGTTAGTCTATTTTATATCGTGGTTGTTTTGTCTGAGCATCCTTGGTGCTCAGGAGAATGAATCCCCGGAGGCGCTTCTTGATGCGCTTCTTCCTGACGAGAAGAAAATAGAGGAATTCGATGGCCTCGTTGATGATCTCGGGGCAGACGGTTTCAAGGTGCGCAAAGAGGCGATGGGCCGGCTTCTTGAAGCTCCGCTGATCCCTGATCGGGTGTTGCAACGCGGTTTGAAGAGTGAAGAACCAGAAATCAGGGCGAGAGTGAGAGAGATTATCAAGCAGGGAGGGAAGGCCAGGAGTGAGGCAGTGTTCCGAAGGGCCCTTGAACTTCTGGCGGCAGGAGATGAGAAGGGGTTGCTTAATAAGGTGGCGGCTGTTCTTGAGGGTGGGTTGACGGTCAATGGGGCACTCGCTGCCCGTGTCGGATCCAAAATTTCCTTGCCGGAAGACGCGGAACTGCTTGGCAGGCTCGCAGGT